>NZ_JAHHPO010000082.1 GCF_024606365.1 Endozoicomonas sp. ONNA2 | reverse complement strand
ATGCATAACCTCTGTAACCAGAGGGTTGCCACAGAAATACCTTTGAAATGAATCACAGTTCAGTGGCACGGTGTAAAGTAACCAAACAGAGAACGCCACGGATGGCCTTTAAGCACCTGAATTCTGAACAGAGGCAGTATATCGAAATCGAGCTGAAAAATGGGACTTCTCAAAATAAAATTATTGCAAAAAAAACCCGGGCGTTCACAGAACTCTCTGTCACGGGAGTCAGGACACAACAAGGGGCTGCGTGGTTACAGGCACCAGCAGGTTCATCGTATGACCCAACAGCGACACCAGAAAAAACAGGGCTGTCAAGCTGACGGAAGATAGGCGAGCCTTTGCTCATAGCGTCGGGTGTAACGGGGACTGCCGGATTTATTACCGTCCGATGTGATGAACAGATCGGTTAAACCTGAATCAATGCCTACTGTTCAGATATCATCTACCAAACTGGCACGGTAAAAAATTGTGAACTTTTTTAGAAGTTGGTGGCCATAGTTGATAGCACAGAAGCTATTTTAAGATCGTGGTGAAATAATGGATAACAAAGGTTTTTCGTATTTAGTTTTGCAAAATTCTACTTTAGATTCGACTGGATACCCAGAACACCAGCATGAGCAAAGTGCTGACAACAATCAACAAGCCGTTTTTTCCGGTAGATTGACTGCACTCACATCGCCTGCCCAACTGGGTCCTAACCAACCTGAGATGCCTCTGCCTATTTACGGTGAGCACGTTGCTCGTCAACAGCCGTTGACTGACTTTTGCATCACAACAAACACTGCGGTTCAGCCTTATAATGCCGCACTAAA
This sequence comes from Endozoicomonas sp. ONNA2, assembly GCF_024606365.1. Classification (GTDB taxonomy): domain Bacteria; phylum Pseudomonadota; class Gammaproteobacteria; order Pseudomonadales; family Endozoicomonadaceae; genus Endozoicomonas. The sequence continues at coordinate 2,284 of NZ_JAHHPO010000082.1, read as the reverse complement.
AGCTCCTGAAAATCCTTTTTCAGCGACTGTGAATGCCGATGATCCGACGACAGCTACTCAGCAGTTGAATATTGGCAGTACCGGGAGTCTGCCATGGGAAGATGTGGACCCTTTTGTGGCACTTGCTAACTATCAGCCACTCTCTTTTGGCGAGAGCAGTTTTGAACAGGGCAGTTTTGAACAGAATAGTGCACTACCACGGTCTGCTACTCATCAAAATTCAGATTATGGCCTAAAACTATTGGCTGATGTTGTATTGGCTGATGCTAACAGGTTGCTCCATGAAGCTGGTGCTGCAACAGAGATTCCATTACAACCCCCTGGAAAGAAGATACGGAGGAGAAGGAATTCTTTACCTGAAGGTTGGATTATATATACAAACTCAAAAGAGAGGCCGTATCAATGTGGTTTTCCAAATTGTAACAAAGTATTTAAAAAAACAACGCATTTAAAAGCTCATATATTTTCTCATACAAGGATATCAAATTACCGATGTACTTATGCTGAGTGTGGTGATAACACTTATTTTTATGACAAATCACAGTTTGATAGGCACATTATTGCAAGACACAGCGAAGAAAAGCCTTTTCACTGTGAGTTTTGTGACCACAAAACTAAACGAAAAGATAATTTAAGAAGTCATTTGCTAAACCGGCACGGTATAAAAATGTGAACTTTTGCAGAAACTGGTAGCCATAATCTTGAAAAATAGAAAAAATAGAACAGCCAACTACCTTTCAAAAAATAGCTTTTCAAAAAATAGCTTTTCAAAAAATAGCGATCAGGTCTCTGGATGCTGCTATTACTGGTAATGGGCAGCTCGTTAAATGGAACTGATTGTGCGATCAGTCAGTTTATACGAAAGCAAACTTCCTCCTACTTATTTAGCAATGAAGAGAAATGGAGTTTAATTTATGACAATGGGTGTTGCGGATGGATGTCAAATATGTCTCGGGTCTTTTAATGCAAAAGATAATGAAGATCTTCGATGTGATAATAAAAAAGTTGTTCTACCGTGCCATGAATCTCATGTTTTTGGCAGAGAATGTCTTGCTAAATGGTTTGACCAATCCAAGACTTGTCCCAGTTGCAGGTTTGCAGTGCCGTCATATATTCTTGAGAGCTTGCCTCCTCCTCGTTCATTGCGTGAACGGGTAATCAGAAAATTATCTCAAATTGCTACTAATGCTTTTATTGGTGCTGTTGGCTCTGCTCTTATTGCGGCAACTGTTATTGGTACCTCTGGCATTATTAATATTAGAACCGGTTTGGCAGGGACTGATGATGTTGTGACTGCTTTGGCTGCTGGTGTAGGTACAGCTACGGTATCTGGCGCTGTTTTTGGAGCGGGAAATAGCGTAGCTGAATTACAACCTTACGGGTTTACAGGTTCGGTTATTGGCTTCGCCTGTGGCTTTATAGCTTTTTTAATTGATGGCTACCTTCCTGCCAGTCATTTCGCTGGTTTTACCGCTGGTGCATTCGTTGGCGGAGTCTGGCCTCCTCCTTCTATTAATTTTGATGATTAATTTAAGTGGTGATCTCTACAGCAAAAATATCAGCCATTTTGCCTGAAAACAGCAGAAAACTTTGGGCAACTTCCATTATCCACAGCTAATCTTCCACAGGAACCATTACCCGGGGTTGAAAGATGAAACGTGCAGTTACTCTTGTTGCTACAGGGATACTGGCCAGCAGCCTTGCTAATGCGGGTATGGGCAAAAAGCCCGACTCAGGCATCATGACGTTGATGAGTAACCAGGTAACCAACGGCAAATCCTTTCAGAGTCAGCAGATTTACCACCAGTGGGGCTGCACCGGTGAAAACCTGTCGCCTGAACTGAAGTGGAGCAACATGCCCAAAGGCACGAAAAGCTTTGCCGTGACCATGTACGACCCCGATGTACCCACGGGCAGTGGTTGGTGGCATTGGGTGGTGATCAATATTCCCGGCAATGTTACAGGCTTGCCGTTAAACGCGGGTATGGCCGGTGGCAATAATCTGCCCACCGGGGCCAGCATGCTGACAAATGATTATGGATTCAAAGGCTATGGTGGCCCTTGCCCGCCACCAAACTCTGAACCACACGACTATCGTATTACCGTTTACGCTCTGGATATCCCTGACCTGGATGAAAACAGTAGCGCAACACCAGCAATGGCCGTCTTTTACATTCTGCAGCACACATTGGCCAAGGTAGTACTGACGGCGCCCACCAATGCCCGATGACCAGGAGGCTGTCCGAGAATAGACTGCCCTGCGCGGCAACTGCTCCTGCGTTGC
>NZ_JAHHPO010000908.1 GCF_024606365.1 Endozoicomonas sp. ONNA2 | reverse complement strand
AGCCTCAATTTCTCGCAATCCTCGCTACGGGCGCTATTCTCGGACAGCCTCCTGGTTTGATGATATTGATAGCCAAGAGGCTGCCCTGTATAAATAGACCCATTTTCAGGCTAAAAGTTCATTGTCTCAAGGCCGGTGTCCAAAATGACTGGCCCCAAATCTCTCAGTCAGCTATACCCCATTGCGTTTACCAAATACCTGAAACATTGATTCTACTTAATTTCGATGGAACCAAACCGGATTAATCATGTCCAAATATTAAATTAATCATGTTTGACTTATGAAAATGCCCATTAATTTACGTACTTTTAATAATAATTATGCATAATGTTCATAACACTCGTCGTCTGCAGCCCGCAGGAGAATGCGCCGCCCAGCGCCTCTCAGAAGCGCTGGTGAAAGCAGAATCAGGCACTGCAACAGCTTCTGTAGTCAATCCAGAATCCCATTTCCTGTGTATTGACAAGTCCAGTCACACGGCACACTCCCAGCCCGCTGATTTATCACTAAAGGAAAGACTGGCTGAGACTTGTACCGTAGATAAAACGTCTCATACGCCTCAACCCCCTCCAGTTTCCGGCCAAAGCCAGAGGAAACAGCCATCAGCCTCCTGTCCTGCCACTGCCGCTGCCCCGAAGCCACTGCCTGATGAAATCATTATGGATACAATTGCTCGTTTTGACGAGACACCGCCTGACCGGCGAATTTCGATAGAGGATCTCAATATCTTCAGACTTGAAATATACGAAATTAATAATCAACTTAACAAATTTGAAACAGATTGTTTGAAGGTAAATATTGATGAAATAGACGATTTAAAGTTACATTCATCAATTTACAGTAATCAAGCATTGTTGAAGCGTCTAACGATTAAATATCATGCACTCAAAAACAATACATACAAAATTGTAGATCAGTTCAACAGATTACGATTACCAAGCCTGGAGCACAAAAAAGAGTTCTCCAAACATCTTTTTTTGAGCGATGATATGTTTTACGTAACATCATGCCTGGCCCACTGCTATCGAATTCTCAATAGAATAATATCTCGATCGTTCTTCGGGAAGCATTCCCATGCAAAGCATTACATGAGCTATCTGATTCAATCTATTGCATGCAACTTGTCAGATATCCGTTGTATTATGGAGAGTGAATTTAGAAAGGATGATGTCAAAAGCAGTATCGCCTATCGATCGCCGGTAACACCAGAAATCAGAAAGTACCACACAATCTCACATACTCAACCTCGGGAACTGCTTCAACCTGTCCCCTGTGAACCAGACTCACTCAATGCCGTGATCTGCAATCTGCTCACCACCATTGCTACCGCGTCACTGGAAATTAACACAACAACGGAAAGCCCTGACAAGAGAAATCATCAAAATATCGTAACAACGGCCGCTGGATTTCTTTTCAGCTCAATTGATCAATACAGAGAAGGAGGGAGTGATCAAAAATTTCAACCGGCCTGCGCTTTCCAACACATCATTGGGCAGCATCTGTTCTGTGCAGATTTATTCCATGCTGCCCTGGTAGCCGGACGATGGGATGCAGTCAGTGAGGCTTGTGAAACAACCAGTCGAATCGTGTTTCAAAGGGAGTATTCACTGGAGCCAGTTATTCAACGACTCAATCAACCTGCTGCGGAAGAAATCGACATCAATCAATGGCATCGTGATTTTGAAAAATATACAGAATCCCGATACTACCCCCTTTATTTATACTTTAGCCTGGGGCTTGAAGCTGCCTCTATTTATTTGAGTACCCTTCTTGCTCACAAAGAGAGTCCCACTGAGAACCAGTTACCGCTAAACATGATAAGGAAGACGGAAGAGCTTCAACAAATACTGGATACTCTGACCCCATGGTCAGTACAGTTGCAGAAGCTTGGCTTATTGAACAATATAGTGGAATCCAGCAATTTCTATCATCGTTTAGCACTTGCCGAAAAAAGAATTGCGATGCTGACCGACCATCACAAGGCGGACATCATAAAAAGCTTTGATGAGGAAGAAAAATCCATCATGCAACATACCGCCACGGATGGGGCAAACCATAACAATCCGCAACAGCTTTCTGAATACCTGAAATCCCGGTTGACACAGCTACTTATCCATAATGACGATATTATAAAGTTCTTTAATAAAGCGTGCGATGCATACAATCCAGGCATCAGCGTCTCAGAACTGGATGAAGAATCTTGTCAATGGCTAATCGAAACTTTCACTAACAATCCACAATCACCCCACACCGAATTGTTGCTAACGTTTTCCCACTGCAGTTATTACTGTACAGTGCTCGTTGAGTTTATTTGCCAATGCGCTTCCATTTCCAGTGATCTGAAGGCCTGCCTTACAAGCATCCCTGTAACTGAACCTTTACCCTCACTTAAGATGACCAAAGACAAATGGAAAGAAAAAATCAAAGCAAATGGTATCGAGATTAGCCATAAAATGAGTAAATTTGACAATATCACCCAGAAGATCAAAACCTGTTTTAATAGTGTCTTAAGGTTCTTCAACAAAATCAGGGAACCTGCCAGTTATGATCAAGACATTTGTCTTAAAATTGTGCTGTTTGAGTCAATTCATGCTACTTTACTCCACTGCTTGCAACAAATTCAGGGCTTGAGTTCTGCTCTTGTTAAAATTAGTACTACGAGGATGGACGTTCTCAAAAATGAGTTTCCAACTATCGCCAACCTTGAGCAGACTACAGTCAGTTGCAGGAATAAGCTGCAAAAAAATATTAATCTTACAGAAGGTTGTGTCAAAGAGCTAAATATATCTAAAAAGCTGTCATTAGCCAAAAAAACCACTGTTAGTCCAGCCCGGATGCATAATGGTCAACCGACAAAACAAGCTCTCAACAAGCCTGATGCTCTGGCAAATCTTGCCGCAAACATACCGTTATCGTCAGATACTGCAGATACCCTCGCTTCAAGAAATTACTTTCATGAACAGATAGCCAGCGTAGTACAGGCGTTGATAAAAGATGGAAAGCCTGTGGCGTATTTGGGGAGCCGTGCTTATCAGGCACAAGTTCTTTCACGCTGGGGAAGCAAGGCATTTGAACTGGCAAAAAGCAGCGGTCTGTTGTCGAGCCAAATACGCCAGGGAGTTTTTGATCGCTCAATCACCCCAAGGGATACCGATCTTTTGGTAGTTAACAACACTCAATTCAGTGATGTCAAAAAAAGAATCCATGCCCACTTCGAAAAAGCTGCCAGAAAAAATAATTTCTTGCCTGATGCGTGTCAACTGGATACTACCAACGATGCCAAGGCCGTTTATTACGGCAAAGAATGTCACTACTGCAACTTGATTCTTCGTTATAAACATGGGTATACAAAGAATTACTGGGTGTATGTGGTTGACTTGATCACCCCTGTGAACTCTGCCCCCTCAACCTTGCTGCCTTACGATTTCCCTGAGCTGGCTCTTGGTAACCCGACCCATGCCAGGCCACTTGATACCATCATGATTGACGAATGCAAACTGGCCGTAGGTCTGGCTGCAGGCCCTGTCCGTGCATTGATGGCAATAACGCGCATTAATATCGTTGCAGCCCTTGAGTCTATAGAGCCAAAACTTGAGCCCGCATCAGTTATTGTGCTTGTGCATGTTTTGGAGCGTCTGCAGGACAATTACCCTGATCAAGCCTTGGGCAAACTGGCCAAGACTCTGCGTTCCAGGGTTTTTAATACCAATTCCACCTGCTGAATGTGTATCCAGTGCACATTCATGGAAAAAAGGTTCCACTACTGGCTCAACGATCATCTTCACCACCGTTTGGGCTATGCGGTCGGCTACTGTCGTCTTTTCATGAAGAGCCCAGCGGTCTCGTGCCTCCAACCTTCTTCTGCATTTCCACACGCATGACGAGGGGAAGAAAGTAGCTTCCCGACGACATTCGATTCCATACAGACTCCCACGTTCCACAAAA
>NZ_JAHHPO010000907.1 GCF_024606365.1 Endozoicomonas sp. ONNA2 | reverse complement strand
TCCTCGCTACGGGGACGCCCAGTCGGGCGCTATTCTCGGACAGCCTCCCGGGCAGAAACGCAGGAAATACCATTTCTGACAAGGAAATTTCCGGACACCCAATCGGTGAGTATTCAGACAAACAATCAGCCCCGATAGAAGTCCGCCTCACCCGGAGGGCGGTTTTTAAACCGCCGATGAAGCCACATATACTGCTCAGGATGCTCACGAACTCGCTGCTCGACAAACTGGTTAATCTGCAGCGCATCCTGATAGTCGTCACCGGAAGGAATCCCTTCCAGGGCACAATGCAATTGAACCTGGTAGCCTTTGGCATCAGCAAGGCGAGTCACCGTCATAGGAATTACTTTAGCCCTGCCCGCTTTGGCTAGGCGTGAGGTACCGGTGATCGTCGCTGCGGGAATACCAAAGAACGGCACATAGAGTCCATTTTTGATGCCATAGTCCTGGTCAGGTGAATACCAAACGATCCTGCCCGACTTTAATGAACGCAGCATGCCACGAACATCTCTCCTGCTCAGCAACTGACTGCCAGGATCGAAACGATGCCTTAAACGGCGCTGAACGTATTCAAAGACCGGATTCCCATGCTCTCGATAGGTGGCATCCACACTGTGACGCTGGGTAATCAGACGACCTGCCAACTCTATGGTGGTAAAATGCATAACCATCAGGATAGTGCCATCATCATACTCCAGGGTTTCCAGCCCTTGATAAGACACCAGGTTCTCAAGCCTGTCGGAAGGCCACCACCAGGCCATGGTAACCTCCATAATACCGATACCGACGGACTCAAAATTGTTCTTCAGCAGTACTTCTTGTTCATCCTGGCTCCACTGGGGAAAACATTTCTCCAGATTAACCCGGGCAATGTGCACACGGTCACCCGCCACACGGTAAATGATACGTCCAAGCCACCGACCCAGATGCAGGATCCAGCGATAAGGCAACAAGGAAGGGAAAAAGGTCAAGCCGATACCCAGCCAGGTCAGCCAATACTTCGGGTGCAGATACGCCCGGCGAAAGACGTCGTCTGCACGGGCATCAGTCTGTTTGTTATCATCAGGATTTTGCGACATATAGGCAGGTTAATTCAATACTTGTATCTGAACGTTGAGTTCTCTACGCTAAACGCTGTTGTATAAAAAGCTGACCATTCAATCTGCTGATTCCCGTTATACAAAACCAGAGTAGTCTTTTATGACCCTTCAACTGCAAACCGGCACTACCTCAACAGCTTTCAAGATGACCGGTGGTATTTATACACTGACTACTCTTGAATTGCATTCTGCCAATCCCGAAGATATTACCAGTCAGCTGGAGAGCATGACACGCAAGGCACCCAATTTTTTCCAGCAGACACCGGTGATCATCGCCTTCGACCCCCTCTGCCCGGAACAAGCGTCTATTGACCTTTACCTGCTGCGCCATAGCCTGCAACAATTTGGCCTGATCCTGATTGCTGTTCGTGGCGGCCAGGATAGCCATAAACGGGATGCCATGATGGCAGGTATACCCTGGCTACCCTCAGCAAGGCAACGGAACCGGGAAGAAGACAGCTCTGCAGATCCTGTTGAAACCAACGTGGTCATTATGCAGAAATCCCACACCGCCAATAACCCTGCCGCAGAGGCGGCAAACCAGACGCAAACGGTAATCCAGAAGACCACGCTCATAGAGCATCCGATACGTTCTGGTCAGCAGGTCTATGCCGAGGGTGATCTGGTCATTACCAGCCCGGTCAGTTCAGGCGCAGAACTTCTGGCCGCCGGTAACATACACGTCTATGGCCCCTTACGCGGTCGAGCCCTGGCCGGCGTCAATGGCAATACCGACGCTCGTATATTCTGCCTGCAGTTTGAAGCCGAACTCATTTCCATTAACGGTCAGTATAAAATGCCCTCAGCATCCAATAACAGCGATCCACTCTGGGGTGGCAGTGTCATTGTATCTCTCGAGGCGCAAAGCTTGCACATAAAGAAACTTTAAGAAATACTGGACACTAGTTCAGTTATCGATTTATGACAGGATTTCACTTTGGCTCGAATTATTGTTGTGACTTCTGGGAAAGGTGGCGTTGGAAAAACCACCACCAGTGCTTCCATTGCAACAGGATTGGCTCTTAAAGGTCACAGGACCGTTGTTATTGACTTTGATGTAGGCCTCCGAAACCTCGATCTGCTAATGGGCTGCGAACGACGTGTCGTATACGACTTTGTCAATGTAATAAATAGTGAGGCCGAGTTGCATCAGGCGCTGATCAGAGACAAACGCACAGAAAATCTATCGATTCTGCCAGCATCCCAAACACGGGATAAGGAGGCCCTTACCCATGAAGGGGTCGAGAGAGTCCTGAACCAGCTGGCAAAAGACTTTGAATACATCATCTGTGACTCTCCGGCAGGCATAGAACACGGCGCCCTGATGGCACTCTATTTTGCCGATGAAGCTATTATTACCACAAACCCTGAGGTTTCCTCCGTCCGGGACTCTGACCGTATTTTGGGTATTTTGCAAAGCAGGTCCCGCCGTGCCGTCGAAAACCTTGAACCGGTCAAGGAGCATTTACTGGTAACCCGCTACAATCCTGAGCGGGTGACACGGGGAGAAATGCTCAACATTCAGGATGTCGAAGAAATTCTGGCAATACCCCTGATTGGCGTTATTCCTGAGTCCACCTCAGTCCTTAAAGCCTCCAACCAGGGGGTACCCGTAGTATGCAATAGCGACAGTGACGCCGGTAAGGCATACAACGATGTGGTTGCACGCTTCCTTGGCGAAGAGATACCACACCGTTTTCTTGAACCCGTCAAAAAAGGGTTTTTACAGCGCATGTTTGGAGGAATAGGATGAATCTAATGCAGCTATTCCGCTCACGCAAAGAAGACAACAGCGCCGCGATTGCCAAGGAAAGGCTGCAGATTATAGTAGCCCATGAACGAAGCAGTCGCAGTGGGCGTGATTTTCTGCCAGCCATGGAGCGGGATATTCTTCAGGTTATTCAAAAATACATAGAGATCCAACAGGACTGCATTGATATCAAGCTGGACTCTCAAGATGGTTGTTCTATTCTCGAGGTCAATGTACAGCTGCCGGACCAGGAGGCTGTCCGGGAATAGCGCCCGACTCGGCGTCCCCGTAGCGAGGATGGCAGAAAATTGAGGCTAAAAATTCGGTTTTGTGAGGTGAATACCGGGGCTATTTGC
>NZ_JAHHPO010000906.1 GCF_024606365.1 Endozoicomonas sp. ONNA2 | reverse complement strand
GGTGGCAGCAAATTGGTCTAAAAAGTCGGAAATTTTCTGCCATCCTCGCTACGGGAACGCCCAGTCGGGCGCTATTCCCGGACAGCCTCCTGCCTGGCAATTGCTCCTGCGTTACTCTGGCTCCTGCATCCATGCCTCCGCAGTAGGGCAGTCTATTCCCGGACAGCCTCCTGGCTGCTACCTCCTGGCTGCTATAAGTGTTGCTGGATTATGGCGTCCATATACGGTAATGGAGGAATTCCGAGCCGGTATCTGGTTGCTGCAATGTTGCTTAAAAGAGGCAGGTTCAATGCGCCATTTTCCTGCAGGCGAGGGTGATTGAGGAGTTCGTCCAGCTCCCTCAATCGGGGCAGCCCATGACCCTTCATCATGCCCGCAATGGCACTGAGAAGGGGCAGGTTCAATGCGCCATTTTCCTGCAGGCGAGGGTGATTGAGGAGTTCCTCCAGCTCCCTCAATTGGGGCAGTCCACGACGGTTCATCATGCTCGCAATGGCACTGAGAAGGGGCAGGTTCAATGTACCGTTTTCCTGCAGGCGAGGGTGATTGACCAGTCGCTCCACATCACGTATTCGGGGATACCCGCGTCCATACGTCATACTGGCAACGGCCCAGAAGACGGGCAGGTTCCATCCGGTGGTTTCCTGCAGGCAGGGGTACAAGAGGAAGCGGTCCAGCTGACTTATTCGGGGTAACCCTCTGAAGTCCATGATGCTGGCAATGGCGCAGAAAACGGGCTGGTTCAATGCGCCATTTTCCAGCAGACGGGGGTGATTTAGCAGTGGATCCAGCTCCCCCATTGAAGGTAACCCACGCTGGCGCATCATGTTGGCAATGGCGCAGAAAACGGGCTGGTTCAATGCGCCAGTTTCCAGCAGGCGGGGGTGATTGAGGATTGGATCCAGCTCCCCCATTGGAGGTAACCCACGCCCGAGCATCATGTTGGCAATGGCGCAGAAAACGGGCCGGTTCAATGCACCATTTTCCAGCAAGCGGGGGTGATTAAGGAGTTGGTCCAGCTCCTCCATCAGGGGTAACTCACGCCTGTGCATCATATCGGCAATGGCTCTGAAAACGGGCCGGTTCAATGCACCATTTTCCAGCAGTCGGGGGTGATTGAGGAGTTGGTCCAGCTGCCCAATCGGAGGTAACCCACAGCGTTCCATCATGTCTGCAATGGCACTGAGAAGGGGCAGGTTCAATGTGCCATTTTCCAGCAGTCGGGGGTGATTGAGGAGTTGGTCCAGCTGCT
>NZ_JAHHPO010000905.1 GCF_024606365.1 Endozoicomonas sp. ONNA2 | reverse complement strand
GCAACGCAGGAGCAGTTGCCGCGTAGGGCAGTCTATTCTCGGACAGCCTCCCGGGTGGCCCTTTGGAATCTGCCTGTATTTCAGGATTTGTGCTGTAATGACTTCTTCTGTTGGCTAACTTTTGTTGGCTAACTTTTGTTGGCTAACTACTCAGGCGGTGAACGTCGATGGCAGGATATCACCTTATTAAAAAAAGGTTATAGCGATTCTCGATTTCGGATTAAGTTAAAGATTCCACTTGATCTAAAACTATTTTATAGAATAAACATCTATACACCCGTCAAATTAACTGAATGGGTATTTAAAATGGCAAATCCACTATGTCCAAAACCGTATCCCCCCACCCAGAATTTTGCTGTCCTGCAAGCGCCAGGGCAGACCGGTCCAGAGCATCCTTCAAGGTACAGGGAGGTAGAGCCAGATAAACAACTGCCAACAGTCACCGGGCATCACGGTTCATTGACAGCAAATCCGAAAGATTTAATGGCGCATAAAATAACAACGGAGAAAACAACTGCATACTCTAGCCACCCCAAAAGCCATGCCAAGACAAATGATGACCAGCAAAGCCCCGGATTATCATCGCAACCGGTACGAACGCCTAAAAGTCTTGCGAAAGATACCAGCAAAACAACGTCTGATCCTTCAGCAAAAGATCGCTTCAAACGCCCTGCAAACCCCAACTATTCCAGTTTGCCTCAACAGGCATCGGTAAGCTCACAGCAGGGCAGCTATTCTTCTTCTGGCAGAACGGAAAACAATCGTAGTCGTCCGTCTCTGCCCATATCAGGCCAGACCAACCCCGGTCGTTCAGGAATCCTTCTTCGAGAACCAACGATCCGGAAAACAATGACAAGTGGTCACGAGCGGCTAACCCGATCCAAGTCTTTTGATTCAGTCAGTGTTAAAAAATTAGAGCAGGAGTTGAAGCAACGAGTGAGCCAGAGAAGATCTGCATGGCAGGCAGCACGAGAAGTCAGCCGCGAAGAATCTTTTTCAGACATTGCCCAGCCAGTGAAAATTCCCCAACCCGTGAAAATTGCCAAGCCAGTTAAAATTGCCAAGCCAGTTAAAATTGCCGAGCCAGTTAAAATTGCCGAGCCACCATTGAAAGAGAAGCCCGGGCTTTTAGGGAGAAGACTTTCTACCCCGGCGCTGACGTCAACATTCAGAAGTGGAAATTACAGTTTTGAGCGCCAGGACACGCAACACAGATCTGATCAGTCAACCTCCGGGGAGCTGCAAACACCTGCAAAGATTGTAGAAAGACTGGAAAGCCTGGTGGATCAGTGTATTGAGTACTCGACAATCGATGTTCGCAAAGGTCTTAAACAACTGCAAAGGGCTTTAGCGTCTGTTCACAATAAACTTTCCTGGGAAGTAAAATCACAATGGGATGCTGCCCTGGCCTTGGACAATAGCCAAAAAAAACTGGGTATACTGGCTGGAAAATACCACGTAGAGAAATTGGGCAGCCTGACCAAGCCTGAAATCCATGAGTTCGAGGCCAGAGTAAAAGAGTGTGTTGAGGAGTTTATAGAGGCAGTAAAAAAGGTAAAAACGGATCATGGCAAGAATGTCGAACTAGAATCCGGGATTCCTGCGTTGTCAGCAGATTCCACCTGACCTGAACAAGCCTGCATAACCAGAGAAACACTCACGCAAACAGTTCCAGCAAATCATTCAGAAAAAGCCTGCCCACAGGGGTAGGCTGGAGCCGGTTCACCAACGCCAGCGGTTCCAGCAAGGCTTTCTGCCGGGCAAGTTCCAGCTTTCGGGCGATATCGCCCAATGGCTGGCCCGTTCGCTCACTATATAGCTGTACATCGACGCCTTCATGCAGTCGCAGGGCATTCATCATAAACTCAATGGGCAGTTCATCCGCTGTCAGCACCCGTCGCCCTGCCTCAAAGGCATGGGAAATATAGCTGTCAGCGGCCAGGTAATCTGCCGGCATCCGGGTTTTCCAGTTACGATAAATCTGCCCGGTGGATGCATGGGTCAACTTGCCATGGGCACCAGCGCCAATACCGATATAGTCACCAAATTGCCAATAGTTAAGATTGTGTTTTGAGCGTCGCCCGGGCTGACTGAAGGCAGAAATCTCATACTGTTGAAACCCCGCGGATGCCAACAGGGCCTGCCCTGCTTCCTGAATATCCCAGAGGGTATCATCCGGCGGTAACAGAGGAGTTTTGGAGTAGAAAACCGTATTTGGCTCAATGGTCAGCTGATACCAGGAGATATGTGCTGGCTTAAGGTCAATGGCCTGTTTCAGGTCGTAAAGGGCATCCTCAGGCGATTGCCCCGGTAAGCCATGCATCAGATCGATATTGATATTGCTGAAGCCGGTGATGGAGGCAATGGCCTGTCGCGCTTCATCGGCACAATGAATACGTCCCAGGGCGGCCAGCTTCTCATCCTGAAAGCTTTGAACCCCTAATGAAAGCCGGTTTACCCCCGCCTCCAGATAAGCCTGGAAGCGATCATGTTCATAGGTACCGGGGTTGGCTTCCATGGTGATCTCAATATCATCCGAAAACCTTACCCGCGCCTGAAGGCCGTCAAACAGCTTTTGATAAGCGTTTGCCGTCAGCAGGCTGGGTGTCCCGCCACCCATAAAAATGGAATGGATCGGGCGCCCCTGGACGCTGTCCAGTTCGTGGTCAATATCATGCAGTAACGCGTTGATGTAGGCATCTTCAGGTATATCGCCAGTGATTCTGTGGGAGTTGAAGTCGCAATAGGGACACTTCTTCACGCACCATGGCACATGGATATAAAGGCTGAGAGGCGGAAGTTTAAGCATGTTAACAGCGCTGAAGCAGGCCTCAGCGTTTTATCTCCTTGAGACGGGCAACCAGCTGCTGCAACGCCCGGGCCCGATGGCTCAGCTGGTTCTTTAACTCTGCGGGCAGTTCCGCCGCCGTACAGTGCTCTGCAGGTACCAGGAACAGGGGGTCATAGCCAAAACCGTGTTCCCCAAGGGCTTCTTCAATGATATACCCTTCCCACTGGCCATGGGCAATGATCGGGGTAGGGTCATGTTGATGACGGAGGTAGACCAGCACACAGTGAAACCGTGCGGTGCGCTCGGCCGACTTTAGCCCCTGTAACTGCTGCAACAACTTTTGGTTGTTATCAGCAGCAGAAGCGTCTGGCCCTGCATAGCGGGCAGAATAGATACCCGGTTCCCCGTTAAGGCAATCAACCTCCAGGCCAGAATCGTCGGCAATGACCGGAAGGCCTGATACGCCAGCGGCATAACGGGCCTTGATAATGGCATTTTCAATAAAGGTCAGGCCCGTCTCTTCCACTTCCGGATAGGTAGAACCGATACCAAACTCACTTTGGGGGTGAATCGTGATCCCCAGAGTCTCGAACATCTTCCGAAACTCTGCCAGCTTGCCCTGGTTACCACTGGCAAGCACAACCTTGCGCATCCCCTCATTCATACTGTTTCTCACAATTGTGCACATGATCCCTGATTAAAATGTCGCGGCACAGACCCCCCGCAATACACAGCACTGATAAACGACATTTTAATGATAAAAGACCTGCTCAAAGCGAATGGTCTCGCTCTGCGAGCTACCCTGAGGCTTGACATCTATGGCAAATTTTAGCAGCTCTTCATCTGAAAATTTAAAATCGGCCAGATAGTAAATCGCACTGCCTTCTTTGACCTCAGAAAACTTCAGGCTGTTTTTCTGGGTCAGCAAGTTCATCGTATGGCCAGTAACCTTGCCGGTGACTGCGGTGCCCAGCTCATTGGATGAAACATCACGGATGGCAATATTGACGATACCGTACCGGTCACCCCGGCGGAGATTATAGTGCCCGGCAATACCGGGCGGCACAAATGTACTATTGAAGGCACTGAAGTAAATCTGGTAATTACCCATCTGAATGGGTTCCTGATTCATCACCCGGGCTTCTGGAATCTGGCTTTCAGCCATCACCGGATTAGCCATCCCAACAACACCCGACAGCAGGGCCAGGTATGCTATCCAACGCCTGGTCATTGACGTAATACTGTGCAGCATCGCCATTATGCAATTCTCCGGTTTTTTGATTTGTCCCAGAATAACTTCATCATTTCTCAAGAATTGCCACCAGCCCGGGAGGCTGTCCGAGAGTAGACTGCCCTACGCGGCAACTGC
>NZ_JAHHPO010000081.1 GCF_024606365.1 Endozoicomonas sp. ONNA2 | reverse complement strand
CTCTGGGGGCAATACTTGCAGTCCTCCGGACAGGCACCCGTCTTGATCGACAGCAATGTGCTAACTTGCACCTGGTTTGGATCAAAATGTTTTCTGTGGGCCAACTGGGCCTGAAAGACAAGATCGTTGAAAGGCTTTTGAAAAAGTGTCTCTACCTCTGACAGTGTCCAGTCATGGCGAATGGCGCTGCTGCCATAAGGGCTGGATAGATTTTCTGCTGGAGCCGGGCTGGTGCTGGACATGACATCCTCTGGGGAAGGGATTCACTTTGATAATTTAAAGATGCAAAAGATGATAACGTAATTACTATCACCGTCAATCTATGAAATCATTTAAAGTTTACAGCTGGTCTAATTTTAAACAGCAGGTGCAGATCAAATGCATTCTTTGCCGGGGCTTGACCACACTGGCCCAACCGCTGTGCCAATTATGCCTGGCCACCTGCCCTGCGCCACTGTGCTTTTGCTCCTGCTGCGGCCTGCCCATTCAAGACAGTGACACAGGAATATGTGGCCAGTGCCTGAAGCAACCGCCATTATTTGACCGCTGTCTTTCACCATTCCTTTACCAGTTTCCCGTCAACCGGATATTACAACTGGTAAAATACCAGTCCAGGCTGGAATTGATAAAACCAATGGTGGTATCACTGGCTGAATGGTTGATGGACTATTACAGCGATGATCACTGGCCAGAAATCATGCTGCCGGTGCCACTGCACCGCAACAGACTGCGGGAAAGGGGGTATGACCAGACGCTGCTGCTGACCAGAGCCCTGAAGAAACTGCTCTGCACCGGCGGTCTGGGTATTGACCTGGAAATTGATCAACAGCTGATCAAAAGAACCATCCACAGCGTGCCACAGCAGAGTCTGGATGCCATCGCCCGACAAAAAAACATTCGCAACGCGTTCACGTTAAACCGCAAACCGCCGTGGCACCACGTTGCCCTGGTGGACGATGTGGTCACCACCGGTGCCACGGTCAGTGAGATCACCAAACTATTGAAAAACAGTGGTGTCCAACGGGTGGATATATGGAGTATTGCCCGAACGCCCGAGACCTGATCACTGCTGAGGATAATTCAACCCTGACAACACCCGACTCAATTCAGCTATCAGCCGGTCAGTGGCCGTTGACAGCGCATCGACC
This sequence comes from Endozoicomonas sp. ONNA2, assembly GCF_024606365.1. Classification (GTDB taxonomy): domain Bacteria; phylum Pseudomonadota; class Gammaproteobacteria; order Pseudomonadales; family Endozoicomonadaceae; genus Endozoicomonas. Next base: position 12,250 of record NZ_JAHHPO010000081.1, on the reverse strand, counting down.
AGCGCCGTGTAACCAGTACTGGCCAAAGGTTCCCTGAAGCTGAAGGGCTGAGACTTAAGCAGCGCTCCCTGACCATCCAGTAACGACCACTGCCCGGCGATCACGCCATAGCCCTGATAACTGCCATTAAATTGTTGCACGTTGACCAACAGCCTGGCCACTTCCGGCGTAGTCATCAGGGGAGTATCCGGTACTGGCCAGTAGCGGGTTTGCCCTTGCCGGAGACCCGTCAGCAGACGATTGGACAACTGTGTGGAAATATTCTCTGCCCAGAGATGGTGGCGGGCAACCAACACCTCAGTAGGCGACGTCTGATAGACAATGCCGTGACTGCCCATCAGGTTATCCATGGCCACAGGTGCCAGCCTGATGATTGGCTCTGACGCCGTAAAGTCGGTACCGGTTTTGCCTGGCACAGGCGCAAGAAGATAACGTGTTGTCTGCGGCGCAGGCGCACCACACCCTGCCAGCAAGAACAGGATAGCCGCAATGGCAAGCACTGCTTTCATGGGTTGCGTCCTTTGACGGGGATCGGGTCGGCGGTCTCTTTGGCGCCAAAAATAAGGGCGTCCGGCTGCGCATTCAAGGTCTGCAGCAAAGGTTCCAGCTGTCCCAGCGCCTGATTGATGCGCAACAGCACCTGGGCAATTTCTGCATAGTTCGTAGAGCCGGGACTGAACCCCTGCAAAATAGACCTCAGATCGGCCAGGATTTTATGGACAGTCTGTGGCAGTTGCCGTGTCTCTTGCTGCACCAGAAGACTGTCGACGTCTTTCAGGGTTTGCTGAAGTTGCTGACTCGCACCATCAAGATGCACCAGGCCCTGATTCAAATAATCAACCGTCTTGTCAATGGGCAATTTGTCGAGCCGGGTGAGAATATGTTCAATGTGCTGCTGCAACAGCACGAACTCGCCCTCGATGGTCGGGAATACATTGTATCCGTAGTACTTTCTGGTGTCGCTGGAGGTGGCAAAGTGCACTTCATCGGGATAAAAATCGATATCGATATACAAAGAGCCTGAGAGCAGGTTAGCCGTTTTCAGGGAGGCACGAAGGCCATTTTTAAAGGCATTGGCAAAGCTCTGCTCCAGCTGATCAATGGTTTCCCGGGAAGATGCCAGGTGATTGATACGCTCAACCTCAATATTGACCAGCACCGGAATTTTCATCGTGGCTACCGAAGCCTCGCTGCTCAGGACAAAAGGCACCTGCTTGACTGTGCCGATACGAATGCCGCGGTACTCCACCGGTGCGCCCGGCGCAAGGCCCCGCACGGAGTCAGTAAACAGCATGGCATAGGGGATCAGCTGCTCATACATATCAGCCTTGACATCCTGCAGGTTATCGTAGAGTTCAAACTCGGGCATGGTGCCACCGGTTAACAGCTCCCCCTCCGGAGAACCCTCAGGAACCGCAAAGGTAACGCCTCCGGCAATCAACGTTTCCAGGGAGGCAACATTGATATTGAACCCCCGTGCGCTGAAATTAATATCAATACCCGAGTTGAGCCAAAACCGACTGCGGGTCCGCAGCAGGCCGCTGTAGGTTTGGAAAATAAACAGCTGATAGGTGGCCTGATGCCTGGCCACGTCAAACCCGGTTTTCTCAACCCGCCCCACCACATAGCCTTCGAACATGACAGGATCCCCGATCGCCAGTTTTCCCGCTTCACTGGCAACCAGGATGATCCGGGTTCCCCTGATGTTGGGCCCGGCAACCGGAGGGGCACTGAGCATGACAAAATCCGAACGTCGCTCTTTTGAATCTCCGGGTTCCAGCTCTATGTAAGGACCTGAAAGCAGGGTTTCCAGACCGGTCACCCCTTCTGTACCAATGCGGGGTTTCACCAGCCAGAACTCACTGTCTTTACCCAGCATTCGCTCAGTGCCGCTGTCCATTCGAACCGTCAGGTCAATCTGACTGTAGTCTTTACTCAGTTTGACGGCGGTCACCATACCCACCTTGACACTACGCACCTTCACTTGGGTTTTGTCAGGCACCACGCCACTGGCTGTGGGCGAAGCCAAATGGATCTCAGGCCCCTGCTGGCTCAGGTACTGATAGACCATCCAGCCGGCCACAAGCACGGAGACAATCGGGATGATCCACACGGGAGAAAAACGTCGGTTTGGCGCTACCGTTGCCGTTGGTTGATCCATTAAAGCGCTTCCTTGTTGTCAAATCGCAGGCAGTCTTTGGGCGTCTTATGTCCATGACAGTCTGGATCCGAAATGTTTTGCCAGAGGATTCGTGGGTCGAAAAAACCGGTAGAAAGCAGGGTAAAGATCACCACCAGGGCAAAATAAAATACCGCCCGGCCCGGCGTAACGCCCATTAGCTCACCAAATTGGACCAACGCCGACAGGATGGCCACGACAAAGACATCAATCATTGACCAGCGCCCGATGACCTCAATAAACCGATAGAGATGCAACCGCTCAAGCACGACCTGTGACGCTTCTCCCTGCCTGCGCAGGGACCAGAGCAGGTGAGTCAAGATCAGCATCTTGGACAATGGCAGTATAATGCTGGCGGCCAGAATCACCAGCGCAACGGGGTATGAGCCTTCGTTCCAGAGAAATATCACGCCTTCCATGATGGTAGAGCCACTAGAGTCACCAAAACTGGTGGTGTACATCATGGGATACAGGTTAGCTGGAAAGTAAAAGATCAGTGATGTCATCAGTAACGCTGCGGTCAGTCGGATACTTTGCCCGGGGTTGTAGGGATACAGCCGAAAATGGCAACGCTGACAGTGCCCGGGTGCATCGACGTTGCTATCAGTGACGGGATTGATCTGGTTGCACAAACGGCAAACCAGATGATTACCGGTCAGATGGCTGTCTCCGGGCTGGACATCGCCAATACTGACCGGTGCAAACAGATAAGCGCAAAGCCAGTGCCGGTCAGCCATGCGGGAACATTTAACCACCAGCAGCGCAAAGAAAAAGTAAGTCCAGAAAGCGTTACCAATACTGATATCTGACAGGGAGGCCATTTTAATGATACTGACCAATGCCCCAATGAAGAAAATATCCACCAGCAACCAAGGCTCAATGCAGAAAACAAAACGGAAAAGCCGCTTCGCCCAGGCAGAATCCCCGGGGTGCTTTTGCACAGTTGCCGAGTACCAGGCCATGGCAAACAGGGTTATCAACCCCACCAAATAGAATGCGGGCAAAAAAATAATGGTCAGCAGCAATAATGAGGCCAGTGCCGCCTTATGGAAGTAGAAAAACACGATCAATACATCAATCAGGGCGACCTGCTGTGTTATGCCCTCCACATCTATGGCCATAAAGGGAAAGAAACAACTGACCACCTGCAGTATCAATGCCGCCAGGCCATAGGCAAATACTTTGGTATGACAGCCTTTTATTCGCACAACAAGCGAGTTACCACAGCGCGGACAGAAGGCGGTCTGGTCTTCAGGTAAATGGGGAACGCGGGAAACCTTGCCACACTCCTGACAGGCGGCAAGAAATGGGGAGTGGGAAATCATATTTGATGACTGCAGGAGCGACTGCAGGAGCTACTGACTGAAAGTGTTGCCAAGAATTATAGAGTTCAACTCAGTTTCTGCATGGCGGATCTGCTGACGTTCGAAGATGGCATGAGACCATTAATAAAGATAATTGCGTGCAAACGCGTCAATCTCTTCGGTCATCAACCGAAGCTGTTCTGAAAAAATTTCAACGCCCCGATGTCTGGATAACCCGGGATAGGTCTGCAGGTGATAGCGGCAGGGGTTCAGAACCCGGGCCGGTTGTAACTGGATCAGTTGACCTTTTTTGATAGCATCCATCACCAGGGATGTTCTGCCCATAGCAACACCATGGCCAAGCTCTGCCAGTTGCAAGGTGATATTGGACTGTCTGTACTTTTGCACATGGCTTTTGGTCAGGTCAACGCCCCGGGACTTTGCCCAGTACGCCCAGATATCGGAATAAGTATGCATTGCAGAGCTTACGTCGTATAACAGGGTCAACTCCGGCAGCTTATTGATGAATTGGCTGACATCGTCCGTGTTACCCTGAAAACCATGGGCCTGCGCAAACGCCGGGGAGCAGACGGGAAAGATGGCTTCAGTGAATAATCCAGAGTCCGGACTGTCTTGGGTGTAAACAATGGCCAGATGCGCATGGTGCAGAGAAAACTCCACCGGGTTTGATATGGCATTTACTGATAATCGAACATCGGGCATCACTTGCTCAAAGTTAATTAATCTTGGAAATAGCCAGCGAATGGCAAATCCCGGCAAACAGGAGACAATCAGTTCATCTTCACATTGCCTGCTACGCTCGGCGTAAATCACCTCGTTAATGCGAGTCAAGCTCTCATTGACCACCTGAAGCAGGGCTCTGCCTGATGGGGTCGGCACAATACTGCGGCCTTCCCTCAGAAATACGGCAAAACCAAGTCTGACTTCCAATGTTTTTATGCGCTGACTGACCGCCCCCTGGCTGACATTCAACTCAGCAGCTGCCCTGGTAAAACTGCCAAGCCGGTAACAACTCTCAAAGGTACGCAGGGTTTGCAGGGATGGCAGTGAAAACTTATTCATTAGTTTTTCTAATGGGTTGGTTATCAGAAAGGGATGGAATCACCGTGTTTCTATTTGATAATCTTCGGCTGACTACAAAACGGATTGAATTTGACCCAACTCGATTGAATTTCTTACCTCTCAATCGATAAGAATTCTAATACTGCAGTGAGGCTACCCAGGGATGGCCTCCAGGGGAGCTATGTATGAGTAGCATGTCGAAAAAACCGAGTTTTCACCACGCCTTACTGACCTTTGTAACCATCATCTCTGTCATTGGAATAGGGCTATTTCATTTGCAGACCAGTCTGCACAGCTTAATGCTTATCTGCCTGATTATTGCGGGATCAAGCGCATTACGGCTCGGTTACAACTACAAAGAAATCCAACAGGCCATGAATAATGGCATTAACAATGCCCTGTCGGCGATTTATATTTTTATCCTGATCGGGGTGGTTATTGCCGCCTTCATTGAAAGCGGTACGCTGGCAACATTGGTTTATTACGGAATATCATTCATTGATCCCACTTTTTTTCTGCCAACAGGCCTGATTCTCTGCAGCCTGATGTCGCTGGCAACTGGTACCAGCTGGGGTACGGTGGGGACAGCCGGGGTTGTTCTTATGAGCATTGGCGGCTGCATGGGGCTGCCGTTGCCGTTGATTGCCGGTATGGTGATTTCCGGCGCCTGTTTCGGTGACAAAATGTCCCCGGTTTCAGATACCACAAACCTGTCGGCAATGAGTTCAAAGACCAGCCTTTATGCCCATATCAAGAGCATGACCTACACAACCGGCCCTGTTTACCTGATCTGCCTGGCCATATTCACCTGGCTGGGCATGGAATACAGCACCAACTCCATGCCAACCGAACACCTGCACACCCTGATGACCACCCTGGAGCATCACTTTTCACTGAGCCTTGTCTCGCTGATGCCACTGCTGGTTATGGTGGTACTAAGCATACGACAAGTGGCTGCAGAAGTTACCATGATTGCGGCGGCGGGAACTGCTGTACTGCTGGCATTGCTACTGCAGGGAGCGGATATCAGTACAGTACTTGGCAGCTTGTTCAACGGTGGCAGTGTTCAAACCGGTGTAGAGCAGCTCGATAGCCTGCTGAGCCGGGGTGGTATCAGCTCCATGATGGAGACACTGTCACTGTCGTTAATGGCACTGGCTCTGGGAGGTATTCTTGATAGCTTTGGCTTTCTCAGGGTATTAATTACCAGCGTCGTACGTCGGATTAAACGCAGAGCCTCCCTGGTCACAACCACCATTATCGCGGTGTTTTTTGGCAACCTGACGATGGGAGAAGCCTACATGTCAATCATTCTTGGGGGGCAGCTGTTCGGTGACAGTTACGACGCCAGGCAGATTGATCGCTCAGTAATGAGCCGTTCCCTGGAAGAAGGCGCCACACTGACAACGGTGCTGATTCCCTGGACAACCGGAGGTGCTTTCTTTGCGGCCACCCTGGGAGTGCCGGTTCTCGATTATATTCCCTGGGCCCTGCTGAACTGGCTAAATCCTCTGGTTTCTATTGTTTTTGCTTACCTGGGCATTGCTTTATTCCGTTGCAGGGACAGCAAGGACGATACGCTGGCCAGCCAGATAGAAGTTAAATAAGAAACAATCAAACAAACAACAATCAATCAAACAAACAAACAAACAACCAGGCAACAATAACATTGAGAAGGAGAAGTACTCATGAGTCATAACGCACTGAATATGTTTGCAGATGTTTTCGCCCAAATGAGAGAGCTGCCAGCAGACCTTAGACAGGACCTTCCGGTGCTGCTGGTGAATCGCAAAGGCGACCATTGCTCAGCTTTTATGCGTACAGAAAACATCATTGGCCATGCGGAGCCGGGAAAAAACTATCGATTAACCTGGCAGGGCTTAGCACCAGAACCAATGGCAAACGCTGCGAAACCATTACCGGCACCTGTCACCCCTTCTCTGGTTAATGCCCGGGGAGAGTGGATCAAGGATGTAGATTTAACCACAAAGGATGCCAACATTCTGGGCGGCATGGGCAGTTTCTTTTTACCCGATGGCGAAGAGGAACTGGTTATCCCCAGAGCGCAAACCACCCGTGAGCACCTGGCTTTTTATGGCTGTCAGCTAATTAAGGTTGGCGAACAAGTGAGTTTTGATTCTACCGGTAATTTACCGGTCACTATTACTTCCATCGGTGAGCAGTATGTTGATTCCTATTTGATGGATCAGGACAAGGGTGGAGGAACCTATCTTGAGGTTCATGACCGCCCGCATCTGCATATGCCCTTAAACAAGGATGCCGGAGGATATTTGATTATTGGCAGGCATACTCAGGAAGGCGACTACTTGATGTCAGCATTTCAGGTTCCCTTTGGTTATGCCATTGTCATGGCGCCATGGGTTATTCATTCCGATGCGTATCTGGTTGGGCGCTATCTGGTTATCTATTCTGCTACACCTGAGTTCTCAACGGTCATAATTCGTAGAAAGAATGGAGATTTAGCACCGATACGTTTTTCAGGCAGTATTCACTAGGGAAAAAAGGCTCTTGGGATATTTTATTCAGTCCGGGAAAAGGTCGCCGCCCGCTGCCCGCAAAAGCACAAGCAGCTCCGGCTTTTCGGGTAGCAAACAGCGTCAGTAAAATGTTGAAGTTATTTCGGGATATCTCCTTGCCTGCAGAATTCCCCCGGCGTCAGTGGCCAGCCTGCAATATTGGTTATAGAATCCCCTGCACAAAACTCAGACGCCATCGGAGGCTAGCATGAACACGCCTACTCAACATCCATACGACCAGCTGACGCCTGACCAGGTGCTGGACGCCGTTGAGAGCGCAGGATTTCTGAGTGATGCCCGCATTATGGCTTTGAACAGTTATGAAAACCGGGTTTACCAGGTAGGCATTGAGGAACGTGAACCCCTGATTGCAAAATTCTACCGCCCTGAACGCTGGTCAAAAGACCAGATTCAGGAGGAGCATCAATTCACCCTGGATCTCAAGGCGATGGAATTACCGGTGGTTGCCCCGATCATGGACGCAAAAGGCAATACGCTGCATGAGTTTGCTGGCTTTCTGTTTGCCCTGTTTCCCCGCCAGGGTGGTCACGCCCCCGAGCTGGATACCCCGGACAGCCTGTTGACCCTTGGTCGTACCCTGGGACGAATGCACAAACTGGGATCAGCCAGTGATTTCCAGCACCGCCCGGCAATCAACTTGCAGCGATACGGCATTGATAATGTGGAGTATCTGCTGGCAAACGATTTTATTCCAGCTTCTCTGCTGGAAGCTTACCAGACCCTGACCCGGGACTTGCTCCATCGTCTGGAACTCGTCAATCATCAGCATACCTGGCAATCCATTCGTGTCCACGGTGACTGCCACGGCGGCAATATTCTCTGGCGCCATGAGGCGCCACACTTTGTGGATTTTGACGATACCTGTATGGCCCCGGCTATTCAGGATCTCTGGATGCTGTTATCCGGAGACCGCCGGGAGCAGACCCTGCAAATGGCCGAGATTCTCGCAGGCTACACGGAGTTTATGCATTTCAGCCCTTCAGAGCTGAATCTGGTGGAATATTTCCGTACCCTGCGACTGATCAATTACAGCGGCTGGCTGGCAAAGCGCTGGGATGACCCCGCCTTTCCCATGGCCTTCACCTGGTTTAATACCGAGCGATATTGGGCCGAACATATTCTGGAATTGCGGGAGCAACTGGCAGCCCTGGACGAGCCACCACTGTCAGTTTTTGGGCAGGTTTAGGTTTATCACACAGCGTACCAGGAATGCAGTTTTCTTCCATCGTGTCCTTTGTGGCGCCAAAAAAAACATCATAAGCAGCCCTTCCTTGAAAGACTTTCACCACAAAGGCACAAAGGAAGAAAAAAGAAATCTTTCCTTTGTGTCTTTGTGGTTAAAACATCAGTCCTCGTCAAACCGGTAAGCATCCGGTGCCAGGTTTTCAAAGCGGGTGAACTGGCCAATAAACGCCAGTCGGCAGGTACCAATAGGACCATTACGCTGCTTGCCGATGATGATTTCTGCCACCCCCTTATACTCGGTATCCGGGTTATACACCTCATCCCGGTAGATAAACATGATCACGTCGGCGTCCTGCTCGATGGCACCGGATTCACGCAGGTCGGAGTTGACCGGGCGCTTATTGGGTCGTTGCTCAAGGGACCGGTTCAACTGCGACAGGGCGATAACAGGGACATTGAACTCCTTGGCAATGGCTTTCAACGATCGGGAAATTTCCGAGATTTCGTTGGTTCTTCCCTCACCAAAACCGGGAATCTGCATCAACTGCAGGTAGTCGATCATGATCAGGCCCAGATCACCATGTTCCCGCACTACCCGGCGAACCCGTGAACGCATTTCCGAAGGGCTGATCCCCGCGGTATCGTCAATGAACAGCTTCTTGTCCTTGATTCGCTCAACCGCCGACAACAGCTTTGGCCAGTCTTCCTCTTCCAGCTGGCCGCTTCTTACCTTGGACTGGTTGATCCTGCCCAGAGAGGAAAGCATCCGCATCATCAGCTGCTCACTGGGCATCTCCAGACTGAACACCATCACGCCCTTGTCACTGTTCAGCAGGGCATTTTCCACCAGGTTCATGGCAAAGGTAGTCTTACCCATGGATGGACGGGCAGCAACGATCACCATATCAGAAGGCTGGAGACCGGAGGTCATTTCATCCAGGTCTTTAAAGCCGGTGGTGGTTCCGGTAATGGCATTACCGGCATTAAACATCTCATCAATTTTCTTGACGGTGTTTTCAAGGATTTCCCGAACCCCCATCGGCCCACCGGTATTTGGGCGTTCTTCGGCAATATTGAACACCAGCCGCTCGGCTTCATCCAGAATCGCCTGGCTGTCTTTCCCTTCCGGATTGTAGGCACTGTCGGCAATCTTTTGGCCAGTGTTGATCAGCTTGCGTAAAACTGAGCGTTCATAAATGATCTCGGCATACGCCCGGATATTCGCCACACTGGGAACACTGCCTGCCAGCTCCGCCAGGTAAACCAGCCCCCCCACTTCATCCAGCTCCCCCCGGTTTTCCAGAATCTCGGCAACGGTCAGCGGGTCAAAAGGCTTGCTCTCATTACTCAGTGCGCCGATGGATGCATAGATACGCCGGTGCCCCGGATTATAAAAGTCATCCGACGTCAGTTTATCAACCACCCGGTCCCAGGCCTGGTTATCCAGCATCAGGCCACCGAGAACGGATTGCTCCGCTTCGATGGAGTGGGGTGGTGTTTTTATGGCAACCGTGGCTGCATCGAGGGGAAGCTGCAACTCATGGGGACGTACATCCAGCATAGTGACGATCTGAGAAAAGATTGAATGGTGAATCAGAATAACCGATTGCAGCCCTGAAAATACAGTCGCAATATCTAACCATATTGAATCATATATTTCTGGCCTTAATGATTCTGTCCTAATTGAGACATATTACTGAAAAACCACTGGCCGGCGAGATGATTGCTTCTTGAGCAGCGATTGTCTGAAGCTCCCATTCATTTCGACGCAGTGTTTCTTTCAGGATTTCATAGCAAGCATTGTTGCAATGCTCAAATGCATCAACAGGAGACCAGCCCTTCAGTAGCCCGCCGGTAAATAACGCTGAAATAAGATCTCCGACACCCACAGGGTGCCGGGCAAATTCCAGATTCGGACGCTGGGCCAGATAGCAGTGTTCACCACCCGCCAGCATCATGGAAAAACTGGACGCTGAAAGGCTGTGGAGATGCTTGACCAGAACCATGTCAGGACCTTTGCTCAAGGCAACCTTGCAGGCATGTATCGCGTCTTCCAGAGAATCAATCGCTACGCCGGTAAATTGGCTCAGCTCAAACTGGTTCGGCACGATCACATCCGCTAAAGGCATGGCCTTATCAATTAAAGCTTCTGCGACGCCAGCAGGCACGATGCAACCCTTTTCAGGAGAACCCATCACCGGGTCGCAAACGTAAAGTGCCTCAGGGTTTTGCTGCTTCACCAGAGACACCGCATTGATAACGGCCTGACATTGATCAATATTACCCAGATAGCCAGAAATAACCGCCTGGCAACCCTTCAGTACATGAATTGCATCAAGTCCGCTGACCAGCTCCGAAATAGTCTCTGCCTTAAATGCACATCCTCTCCACCCCTGTGGGTATTGAGTGTGGTTTGAAAACTGCACCGTATGTAACGGCCAGACTTCAAACCCCATACGCTGCAGGGGAAAGACAGCAGAACTATTGCCAGCATGGCCAAAAACGACATGTGACTGGATAGATAAGACGCCTTTCATCAACCTTCCTTAACCTTCCCCTCTTAACCACTGAACGCAGCAACTATTCGACGGACTTCATCAGCATCTGGCGCATTCAAACATTGCCTGGCCAGTTCAGCAAGCGCTGTGCAGTTTTGATTGATCAGTACTTTTTTAATTTTCAGTACCGAAGGGGCCGACATACCAAACTCGTCCAGCCCCATGCCTGCCAATATCAACGCCGCCTGCTCATCACCGGCAAATTCCTGTGCTACATGAATAACCGTCTTGCCAATGGCAATGCCTTCTGACGCAATAATTCCGTTCAGCCTATTGTTTGATATCCCGGGATTCATGGGGGTAGTGGATTCGCCGCTATTTGTCGGGACTCCGGAATTCGCTTTTTGTACGCCATCCATACTTTCCATACTTAATGTGCGGATGGCATTGGCCCGCTCTTGGGGTTTCATGCTCTACTCCAAATGGTTCAATCAGGCGGCCGTCGTTTTGGTGATGCCAGTGATGTGAGTTTCGATCAGCTCAGCAATGCTGTCTTCATCATTACTGCCAATGAATACATTGGCTTGGGGCTTCAGTGGTTCACTGCAATGACCCATGGCAACACCCAGGCCGGCAAACTGAATCATGCTGATGTCATTGTCGTTATCCCCGACAGCAATAATGTCCTGACGATCAATGCCCCATTGCCCGGCCAGCATTGATAACGTGCTTCCTTTCGTGTTGCCATTGTTGGCAATATCCATGCGATCAACCCAGGAGCGCTCACAACTGAATTCATTCAGGGAAAGAATATGCTGATAGGCTGCCAGGAACCGGTCCTGCTCCGGGTGAGATAATACGAATTTGTGAATGGCTTTCGACGACACCATAACCCGTAGAGCGTCGTCTATTTGCCTGATCACGGGTTTTACTATTTCAGGCTGTTTACCGGCCCAGTGATACAACTTTTCCATGTGGGGATTCATCACTTCAAAGGTCATGGCATCCTCCACATACATCAAAATATGTAAATTTTGCTCCCGGGCAATGTGAATAATGCGCCGGGCCTGATCTTTCGATAACGGATGACTATAGATGGGCTCAGGCTGACTATAGTCCATGATGTAGGCCCCGTTGCAACAAATCGCCGGGGTATCCAGCCCAAGCTCATAATGATAAGGGCGTGCAGCAACATGATGGCGCCCTGTAACCAGAACCACCTTTACCCCAAGCTGCTGCGCAGCTTTAATCGCTTTTTTTGAACTTGCAAGAATGTCACCCTTGCTATTAAGCAAAGTGCCGTCCAGATCAAATGCCAGTAGTTTGTAGTCAGGTGTTATCATTGATCGTTCCTTTAAGCGGAAAATCATTATCAATAATCTTTGCGTACCAGGAGGCTGTCCGAGAATAGACTGCCCTGCGCGGCAACTGCTCCTGCGTTGC
>NZ_JAHHPO010000904.1 GCF_024606365.1 Endozoicomonas sp. ONNA2 | reverse complement strand
TTGTTGAAAATTATTGCCGCTGTCGCCCGTAACCGCCTGGATAATCTTATTGATCGGGAACGCTCACCGTTTTGGCTACGCTGCCTTTTGATGCTGCTGCCCTGGCGCTATGTTATCCATAATAATGCACCCCGGGGTGAGCGTGTCCGCTTATCTCTGGAGGCACTGGGGCCGATCTTTATCAAGTTCGGGCAGATCCTCTCAACCCGGCGGGACCTGTTGCCGGATGATATCAGTGATGAGTTGTCCCGGCTTCAGGATAATGTTCCGCCGTTTCCGGCTGAAGAGGCGATTGCCATTATTGAGTCCAGTCTGGGTAGCGATGTAGATACCCTGTTTGCCCGTTTTGATCGTGAGCCATTGGCGTCTGCTTCTGTTGCCCAGGTCCATACCGCCGAGCTGCATACCGGCGAAGAGGTGGTGGTCAAGGTGATTCGCCCGGGTATTGAGCAGGTGATTCGCAAAGACATTGGCTTAATGTACCTGTTTGCCCGTTTGCTGATTACCCTATCAAAAGACGCTCGTCGTTTGCGACCGATGGAAGTGGTGGCGGACTATGAACGCACAATCCTGGATGAACTTGATCTGTTGCGGGAAGCGGCCAACTGTTCGCAGCTGCGTCGTAACTTTCTGGCGTCTCCCCTGTTGTTTGTGCCCCAGGTTCACTGGGATTATTGCCGCACAAAAGTGATGGTGGCCGAGCGGATTTACGGGGTTCCCGTTGCCGATATTGCCACGCTGAAAGCCCGGCATGTGGATATGAAAAAGCTGGCTGAGCGGGGCGTTGAAATATTCTTTACCCAGGTGTTTCGGGACCGCTTTTTCCATGCAGATATGCACCCGGGCAATATTTTTATTGATACCACCAATCCTGCTGAACCCCGCTATATCGGAATCGATTGTGGCATTATCGGTACCCTTGAGCCGGAAGATCAGCATTACCTGGCCAGTAACCTGCTGGCTTTCTTCCGGCGGGACTACCGCAAGGTTGCCCAGTTGCATGTGGATTCCGGATGGGTGCCCAGGGATACGCCGGTAGGGGAGCTTGAAGCAGCGATTCGAACCGTCTGTGAACCGATCTTTGAAAAGCCCCTCAAGGATATTTCGTTCGGCCAGCTATTGGTCAGGCTCTTTCAGGTGGCCCGTCGCTTTAATATGCAGGTTCAGCCACAACTGGTGCTGCTGGAGAAGACATTATTGAACGTAGAAGGGTTAGGGCGGCAGCTATACCCGGATCTTGATCTCTGGGTCACGGCCCAGCCATACCTGGAAAAGTGGATGAAAGACCAGGTCAGTCCAATGGGAATTCTCTGCAATCTTAAGGAGCAAAGCACAGACTGGCTGCTGAGTGCACCGGTGATGACCCAGCGCGTGATGTCAACGGTGCGGACACTGGTTGATGAGCAACAGGCGTTTTATGATCAGCAGGTGAGGGCAGAAAAACGTCGGCAAAAGCAGAGGCGTTTTGGCGTTTTGCTGCTGCTGGCGGGCGGTGCGATGATGGTTACTTCAGGTTCCCTTTTTGCGGAACTTTTTGTGGAAAAAGCACTGCTGGATCAGGCAATGGTTGGAATACTGGCTGTGGCAATGGGGGGTTGGCTGGTGGTTCGATAAGATGCCTGTTATTTCCTTTGCCGTGAAAATCCCTGAGTCAGGCACGAAGGCTATGTACCATGAACGTGTGGCATTTTTATTCAAATTACAAATTCCCATGACTGCGATGCCGACCACAGGAATATGGTCATGAACTTTTTCTCATACCATGGGTCTAAATGGTCATTACTAAAGTTAAGTTAGAAGGTGTTGCTCCATGAATTCGGCTCAGGCTCTTACAAGCCAACCTCCAATAATAACGGATTATGGCACTGTGCCAGCTTGTGATACTCCTGCAAGATACTTGGGGCATACCGTCACTGCTCAGCCTGTTTCTACTTACACTCCCACTTCACCTCCACCGTCTTATCAGGAAGCTATGGGCCAGACTCAAGCTGTGTCTGCCCGTGATACTGCGTTTGTAAATGACCTCCTGAAAGTAATGAGAGTAGATAATCGTCAGGCAGAGCAGCTTGCTAACAATCGTGCTAACAATAAAGGGTGTTGTGAACAGCTAATGGGCAATGGTTGTTGTGGTGATCTCCTCGAATGCTGTTGCCTTGCTGTCTGCCAGGTAGCTTTGCGGTTTCTCTTGGGATAACAGGGTATGAGATCTGATCAGCCGCGTAAAATAAATTAATTTCTCTGGCCAGATAAGCCAAATATTAAAAACTACTGTACATACCCAGTACTGTTCCGGCCATACCTCATGACCACAATGATGGTGAACAATCAATAGCCAACTCCCCGGCAGCATCAGGAATGCATCAGGAAAAAAAAGTTGTGTCCAATCTGGAGATTTTGCCAAAAAGGTGAACTCTCTGGTTGATGGCTTGCATAGGTTGTGCGGTAATTATCCGCATCTATTGTCAGGGATTCTGCTTTTTCGTTAAATTTTCAGCCTGATTCCATTTGTCTGAAGAGGACATGAAATGCTGGCGGCCAGAAACCTGTTCCTGAGTGCCGACATGTGGGAAGCGATCCTGACGATTAACAATATTTTCTGTCCAGTGTTGGCAACTAATGTGTGGATAGTGTTATGACAACAAACCACTGGTTGGATGAAGTTCAATGGAATGAGGATGGCCTGGTAACGGCCATTGCCCAGGATCATAAAACCAAAGAGGTGTTAATGCTGGCCTGGATGAACCGGGAATCATTGGCACTGACCCTGAAAGAGCAGGTTGCCATTTACTGGTCCCGTTCACGAAGCAGGCTATGGCGCAAGGGCGAAAGCTCTGGTCATACGCAACGGCTGATAGAATGTCGCCTTGACTGTGATGGCGATGCAATCCTGCTCAAAGTGGAACAAATAGGTGGTATTGCTTGTCATACAGGACGTAAGTCTTGTTTCTATCGTCGACTCAGGGATAACCATGGAGAAGCCTCGTGGCATTACGAAGATCCGGTGTTGCAGGATCCGGCAACGATTTATGGACATCAGTAAACGCTGTTTTCTTTGCTGTATATCATCCTGCGGGTTAAAAGATGAGCGATATAATCGAACGATTGACTGAAGTATTAAACAGCCGAAGGCAGGCTGATCCCGATTCCTCTTATGTTGCACAGCTTCACAATAAGGGACTGGACCATATTCTGAAAAAAGTGGGGGAAGAGTTAGCAGAAGTGCTGATTGCCGCCAAGTCATCAGAATATGACCATAACCGGGAGCCGGTCATTTACGAAACGGCTGATCTCTGGTTCCATACCATGGTCATGCTGTCGCACCTTGGGCTTGAGCCTGCTGACGTGTTGCATGAGCTGGATCGTCGTTTCGGGCTTTCTGGTATTGAAGAGAAAGCAACCCGCGGGTAACGTATTCCCCTTTTCCCGGACGATTGTCGCAACGTAGCCAAACCACAGGTGTTGGAATGGGGTAATATGTCCGTTCATTGTGTATTATTTGATCAGCTTTTGTGGGGAGCTGAAGGAGCAGAAAATGGGTTTTGGTGGCATCAGTATCTGGCAGTTGCTGATCATTCTGTTGATTGTGGTGATGCTTTTTGGTACGAAAAAGCTTCGTGGTATGGGCAGTGATTTGGGCAGTGCAGTAAAAGGTTTCAAAAAAGCCCTGGGCTCTGATGATGAGACAGAATGTGAGAAAAATAATGGGAAAAACCCGGCGAAAGCTGAACTAAAGACTGGCTCCGTTGAGCAGCGTAATCTTGAGGCTGACCTGGAAAAGTCCAGGCACAAGCCGTGAGGGTAAAAAAGCGCATTCAGGTCTGGTAAAAGTACCCTTTGGGTTATGAGTTTGTGGGGGAAACTACCGATTGCGTGTTGCTGTTATCGAGAGGTGTGATAGTTCGCTGTGCTTGATATAGGTTTTACAGAGTTATTATTGGTGGCAGTCATTGCCCTGGTGGTGTTGGGGCCGGAGCGCCTGCCTCAGGCCATCCGGACAACCGCCTACTGGGTGGGTAAAATCCGTCGCAGTTTTCAGTCTGCCAAAGAGGAGCTGGAGCGGGAGATTGATGCCGACGGAATCAGACAGCAATTGCACAATGAAGCTGTCATGAAAGAGCTGAATAAAACCCGCGAACAGTTTCAAAGCCAGATCAATGATCTGAAAAAGTCCGTGAATATTGATTCGGCTGAGGATCAAACCGCTTCCGGCGAAAATACTTCACCCGAAGGTGATTCAATGAGTGGAGATGACAGTGTTAAGCAACCGGCGGTGAAAGACCCTTCTGCTCATTTGTCGCAGGATAAAGGCCAGTAATTAACAATGTCAAAAAGAACATCGTCGCAAAGAACGTCAGAAAAAACGTCGGATTATTCTCAACAGACAGCAAAGGAAACAGGGCAGGATAAAGAGCAGCCTCTTGTTCAACATCTCCTTGAACTTCGTGGACGTATCCTGAAAAGCCTGATTGCCGTTCTGGTGGTTTTTGCCGGGCTGTTTTACTTTTCCAACGATATTTACGTTTATATCTCGGAACCGCTTCGCGCCACCCTGCCGGAAGGCAGTACCATGATTGCCACCGAGGTGGCTTCACCCTTTCTGGCACCCTTTAAGCTGACTATTGTGTTGTCGCTGTTTATTGCGATTCCATTTATTCTCCATCAGGCATGGGGTTTTATTGCGCCCGGCCTGTATCGGCATGAGAAGATTATTGCGATTCCCCTGCTTGTTGCCAGTATCGTGTTGTTTTACCTGGGCATTGCCTTTGCCTATTATGTGGTCTTCCCTTTGATTTTCTCGTTTTTCACCACGGTTGGCCCTGAGTCCGTCACCGTAATGACAGACATCAACAGCTATCTGGATTTTATCCTGAAACTGTTTTTTGCCTTTGGTATCGCGTTTGAAATTCCTGTGGCGACGGTTCTGCTGGTGTGGTCGGGTGTGACCACTGTTGAAAGTCTGAAGGAAAAGCGCCCATACGTGGTGGTTGGCTGCTTTGTGATCGGTATGATCATGACGCCACCGGACGTTATTTCCCAGTCTCTATTGGCAATTCCAATGTGGTTGTTGTTTGAGTGCGGAATTCTCTTTTCCCGGTTGGTGAAGAGCCGGAAGCCCGATGAGGCGGAAGCATAGCACTGTGAATGAGTGTTTTGCGCTCATAAGCTCATTTGGCCCTATTGATATGGGAGAGTCAGATATGACTTTAAGAGGTCGTCTCATCTTCCCAGGTTATGGATAGACCAACTGGAGGGCCAACAGGATTGTTATCAGTTCCATGAGAAATTCCGGTATCTTGAAGGCTGATAAGCCGGGACTGCCCATCAGGCATTGGTGCACCAGTTAATAACCATTGGGGGATATTCCCGGCAAGGCTTTGACAGCCGTCCAGAATGACATCACCCACTACGTTAAATTGGTCGGCACTGCCAAGCTGACTAAAATCAACAGACCCTGTCAGATCAACAGATTGTGCTTCCAGTTCAGACTGGATTGACCTTAGTCCGCTGTTCCGGGCGATGAGTCTGCCATCCACCACAGTTTTTGTTTCGGATAATGATGTCAGGTTTTTGCAGTCTGAGATGTTCAGATCTCCATTAACAATAAGGACCTTCGGAAGCCGGTCTATGGATGATCCTGATAAATTCAATGTACCGGTTATGCGTAACTTATCAGGCCATTGGCCTATTGGTATCGTTGAAAGATCTACAGTTCCACCAAAATGGGGATGTTCCTGAAATTCATAGGCACCGGAGTAAGGAAAGGGTTGAGCGGCCTCCGGTGAGTTTGTACGGACTAAATAGAGTGTGTCAGGCTCAAAGCTCTGTTCTTTAATCAGCAGTCTATGAATGAACTCTTCAGTACCTAATGACACGGATTTTTCTGGGTTGATCCACGACGATAGAAGGCCTTGTACATAGTTTATGCTCCGGGAAAACAGAGATTTCTGAGGAGTGTCGGGTGTGAGTGGTAACTGGAGGTTATACTGCCCCTTGTCGTTTGATGTTACGCCTTCAATGTTTATCGTGGTGTCATCAACTGGAACCCTGTTCATAGTTAAAGAGCATGAATCCATACTTTAATTCCTCATTATTTCGTTTGCCTGGGATGCTAATATGTAAAAAACTGAACGTTTGTTTTTACTTCTGTTGATTAGAGTGGTTACTGGGTTAAAAGTTCAATCCTGAAGGCAGAAGATTGCAGGCAGCAAAGGTGCCTGGCATATTCCGGCCCCATGGCATGTAGCGGATGCATCGTTCAGAACTTCGAGATATTGAGAAAAAACAGCAGTGTGTTTTGCATGGTCTGAAGAGTGCGCATTCAGTCAAGGGTATTGTCGTTTCAGGGAGGAAGTATGCCATATCCCACTTCACAAATGGTCAGGAAGTTCTGATTTCCCTTTTATCAATGTGCCAGTTTCAGTTCCCTGCTGATCACTGGGCTATCAACGTATGGCCGTTCAGATGAACCTTCTCCTCCTTGAGCAACAACACTTTATTGATGAATGGCATGTAGAGCTGGACCAGCGGCAGTTGACCCATGTGCTGGATATTCATCAAGCCAGTGAAGGTGATGAGCTGCGCGTTGGTCTGGTCAATGGCAAGATGGGGAAGGGGGTCATTACTCACCTGTCTTCAGCAACAATGCATTTGGAAGTTGAGCTGGAGACGATGCCCCCTCCGGCCCTGCCTTTGACGGTTTTGCTGGCCTTGCCCCGACCAAAAATGCTCAAACGTGCGCTCCAGCATCTGACGGCCCTGGGTGTTAAAAAAATTATCCTGATGAATGGCTATCGGGTTGAAAAAAGTTTCTGGCAGTCCCCTTGGCTAAGCCCTGAGAAACTGCGAGAGCAGCTGATACTGGGTCTTGAACAGGCACGGGATACGATCATGCCTGAAGTGATTCTTGAGAAGCGATTCAAACCTTTTGTGGAAGATCGTTTGCCAGAGCTGGTAGCAGGCAAGTCGGGTTTGGTGGCTCATCCGGTGGGGGGAGAGCGCTGCCCCCATCAGATTGCCAAACCTGCCGTGCTGGCTATTGGCCCTGAAGGAGGCTTTATTGACTATGAAGTGGATAAGCTGGAACAGGCCGGGTTGCACAGAATCCATCTTGGACCGCGTATTTTACGGGTCGAAACGGCGGTAACGGCCATCGTCAGTAAACTTTACGACTGATACTCAACGGAGTAAGGTAAACGTGAGTGCTTTGCTGATAAGACAGTCATTGTCGCTCAATTCATACAGTGGGTTGGTAGGTATATCAACTGACTGTTTTCCAATAAACGGTATCAACACGGCTCTGACTATGGACGGAAAGAGATTAGTAGTTGTAGGTTTGTTCGCTCCCCTGCTTTTTACTGCCAATGCCCTGGCATCACCTGCAAAGCATAAGCTGTTGGATAAACTTTATGACCAGACCGGGCTGGAACGCCAGCTCGACTGGATACACGACAGCATGACTATTCAGAAGCAAAAATATCCGATTCCGGAGCCAGTTTTGGATACGGTTAACCAAGTGGTGAAAATACGCTAC
>NZ_JAHHPO010000903.1 GCF_024606365.1 Endozoicomonas sp. ONNA2 | reverse complement strand
TCGTCCTCGCTACGGGGACGCCCAGTCGGGCGCTATTCTCGGACAGCCTCCTGGACTCATTAGAAAAAAAACACCACGTTGTGCTAGTTTTAATCACACCTTGACAAGCAATGATTGAGGTTAGTGAAATGTTTTTGGTCAAACCTGGTCGTCTCTGGATGCCTTCGGTGTTTTTCGTGGCGCTCAATATGTTCTCACAAAGTGCCCTTTCCGACCATGAGGAAGCCTGTGACTGGGGTCTGAAAAGAGTCATTGCTTTGGAATCCGGCTTTCGCGGAGTCTTGCCGCCTGCAGCCGATGAATGGAACCATCAGAGTTATGAGGTTCTTGGTAAGAAAGATGGCCTGAAAACCTGGCTGATTCGTTATGATGATCACTTCTACCGTGGTGGTGAACTGGAAAGTGCTAAAGGTGCCCATAGTCTAGCCGAACTTGGCATAAAAACTGTTTTTGCTATTACCTGTATTAATCAAGAACGTGAATGGCTGGAAAGTGAGGGTATTAAATTTGTTGATTTATCCTTTGACAGGAATGCCAGCCTTGACCAAGGCCAGGTCCGGCATATTGTTGAACAATTAAGTGCCCATCCTGCTCCGGTTTATGTTCACAGCGTCGGAGGCACTCAGCTTGGGGGTGTGGTGGGTGTTATCTACCGTCTCTCCAATGGTTGGAAACCTGACCAGTCACTGCTGGAATTCGCCTACCTCGGTGGCTCTTTGAAGGCTAATTATAATACCCTGAAGGCTGTTCTGAAGGCATTGTCACCAGCGCACTGACCTCTCAATAGTCACGTAGGCGTATTACCTGGTATATCGGTCATTCAAAGCCACACGCCTTAAAAAGTACTTCCTTTATGTCGATCTCAACATCTTTGTCGGGGCCTGGAATCATGGCATCCGGGACCCTGCCTTTCATGTTCAGATGATATATCAGCGGGGCATCCGTTACTGAACAATTTTTTCAGGCAAAACGGAAATAATTCATGTGAATGATGTAGCAAAAAATCCGGCTAAGGAATCCATAAGTAGCTGCCCATATGGAATCTTATATTTCTGGCTATGCTGAGTTGTTTAGTCGTAGTTGTAGTGTAGTTGCTTCTTGCTTTTCACTGTCATTATCAGGGCAAGTTTCTTTTGGAGGATTGAAAGTGTTCTGAATTTTCGTTTGCAGTGATTGATCACCTTTATCCAATTTTTCGATGATGAGTTCAGCAATGCCTTTGGCGGCAGCATTTCTGACAGTTTCGGTGGTCTTGGTATTATTAAGTATTCGAATTTTAGTCCATCAAAGCGTGTAAAAGTTCCCGGATCATCAAGGTCAGATCCCCTGAACCCACCACTGCCTGTGTTAACAGGTGTACTTAGGGTGGACATTAAGGAATTCTTCCTGATAGTACTACTGTCTATTCTTTCTTTAGCTTCTGCGAACGAGTGCAGGCGGACTGGTTTCTACGTATTGCGGGTCTTGAATTGGAACCACGAAGCACACGGTGTGACACGGGAGCAGAGTC
>NZ_JAHHPO010000080.1 GCF_024606365.1 Endozoicomonas sp. ONNA2 | reverse complement strand
ATATAGATTATCTCGATTTATACTCTGATTATCGTTATTTCATCACTGAATTTATTAGAGTCGTATCATGAAAAACAGTGGTATCAATGGCTGGATTGAGCTGAAGAGACAGACCCCGCACTTTGAAGCGATGGTAAACTGCAGGCGTATTCTGAAAAAGACAACGCCGTGGAACAACATGGTGCTTTTTTTTAAAGAAGCGGATAAGCACATAAAGTAGTGATTGGCGGATATTAAATGAATCTTGTTAACATAATCAGGTAGTCTGATGAAATCATATTTCCTGACTAGCCGGCCGGTCGGGTTGAGAGTTCGCAACTCCACCCCCTAGTTACGGCTATGCTTCCAACATTTCACCTTATTTAGTAACTGTCTACTCAGCCAGAAATATATAATTCCATCCGGCAAACTATTTAGCTCTCATCCAAAAACTCTGTAGCCCCTTTAGTAAAAGTCTTGGGAGGCTGTCCGGGAATAGCGCCCATAGCGAGGATGAAAAAGAGTTTTGTTTTAACACGTTACAACCAACTTTCGGGGCCTGTGGAGGACTTGATGCGATTTTTCTGTAAATTTATAGCGCATTAAATCTCTGCAGCCATTAGGCCCAAGGGCCAGATTTTTTGGATGAGAACTACTTTTGGATGAGAACCAGTTAACACAATAAGGGATCACTCAACAAAAACTCGCAAACAAAGTCTAACAATATCTTTCTGTCTGAATCTGATAATTTTTAGAAGCCAAAAAGAAGCTAAAATTTTTATCTGTGCAAAAAATTGCATAAAAGTACCAGTGATATTTTTAGTATTTGAAAAATATTCAAAATAGCCATCGGGTTAATCATAAAGAAACAAATTTTCCCACTATATATCGCTGATACTCACCACATTAACGTTTCAAAATCAGGCATTCTAAATAATATTGTACTTTAGTGTGCTAAATGAAAATGGCAAAAAATGGGTATGTGTTCTATATAAATTGACTGATTATAACGAAACAATGCTTTCAATAGGTTTTCTGAGTTTTAACCATAGGATCTACATCCTTAAATCGCTCAGAAATTGAACTAAGTAGTTGGCCGAATGGATTCGTATATTTCTGGCATGAGTGGGCGTTTACTTTGCAAGGCGTAACTCTGGGAGCATAGCAGTAGATATGTGACCGTAGTTGCAACCCTGCAGACTGACTGTCAACTTGCTCAGAAAATATGATTTCATTTGGTTACCCGCTTCGTATTGGCAGTGTTTCCTTATTTCTGGCTTGATCTATAAAACTTAGAGAAAGCAGCTGTCCCTTCATACACACATTCGATATGGAATACATTGGTATACCCATGAAAAAGATAACTTCGCTCTTAATTGCTCTTACTGTCTCTGCAGTTTCTTCAATGGCTATGGCCGCAGGATGGGAAGATGACTGGCCGGAAAGTGATGCTTTTGTTGGTCTTGAAGGAGGCTATGCCAAGACCACGGTAAAGGTTGACGGATTATCTGGCGATGACAAAAGTGATAATACCGGTTTCTTTGGGGTTCGACTTGGCAGCTTCTGGCAAGACGAAGCCAGAGCCTACCTGACAGTCGGTTATCTCAAGCCCAAAGATGCCCATTGGAATTCTAATGGTACGGATTACAAAGTCCACGATATCAAACAGCTGAACCTGCTGGTGTCTGCTGATTATCTGTTTATGCCCGACTGGGAAATCCAACCTTTTGTTGGCCTGACTATTGGTGCGACAGAGACAAAAGCCGAAGGCTCCAATATTCCAGTTTCTGTTTCCAATACAGCAGATGGCAGCTTTGAGAAAAAATGGTCTTTCGCTTACGGTGCTCAAGCTGGCGTAATCTATCAAATTGATAATATTGACCTTGAAGCCGGGTTAAGATATCTGACTAACAGTACTTCTCATCACTACAAAGACCATCACAATGTCAAGCTGGAAGTAAACGACTCCCGCCAAATTTATCTGGCGGCATCCATTCATTTCTAAGCTACATCTGAAAGGCCCTTTCCTGATAGCAGGCAAGGGCTTACTCCCTGATCACATGCGGCACAAACCTTGAGCTGTCCCTGGTAATCACTGAGACATCCTCCCTTATACCGATTCCAGCCGGACGGTCGGCAACAACCCAACTACCGACCAATGTGTGATTTCCGGCAAACACCGGCAGAGGCTCATATTTCTGCAAAACAAAGCCACTATCTCCATAGGGTCCATCAACAGCCACCGTCGTCTTTCCATTGACCATAACGGAGATGTTTGCCCCTTCCCTGGAAAAAACAGGCTTCCTGACGAAGTGATTGCCCAGGTCATCCCCCGGCTGTTCATCGTCAAAATAGCTGGGGAGCAGGTTGGGATGACCCTTAAACTCCTGCCAGAGAAAAGGCAGGATCGCTTTATTTGAAAGAATGGCTTTCCATGGCGGCTCGAGAAATACTGTTTCACATC
Source organism: Endozoicomonas sp. ONNA2 (assembly GCF_024606365.1). Classification (GTDB taxonomy): domain Bacteria; phylum Pseudomonadota; class Gammaproteobacteria; order Pseudomonadales; family Endozoicomonadaceae; genus Endozoicomonas. The sequence goes on along the minus strand of NZ_JAHHPO010000080.1, from coordinate 1,858 downwards.
CCGGAAGGTACGTCCCGAACGCTTCTTCAAACATGAACTCCCAAGGGTAGAGTTTAAACATTCCGGGAATGGTTCTGTCTTTGAGGTCGGTAAATTTTCCCTCCACACTGATACCAATGTCCTCTGTATAAATAAACCTTGTACTGAGCCCGGCCTGAACAGCACAGTCTCGGAGGTATTCAACCGTTCCATAGTCTTCTTCCGATTCTTGACTGCAAGAGAAGTAGAGAGGCTCACCGGCCATTTTCTGCTTTTTCAGGAGAACCAGTGCTTCAATCAGCATTTCCTGAATGATATTGAACTGGTCTATGTCCACAGGGAGCTTCTTTTCTGCCACCATTTGCTCCAGCCAGAGCCATTGAAAGAAAGCAGATTCATACAATGACGTGGGCGTGTCTGCGTTGTATTCATAGAACTTTGCCGGAGATTTGCCATCGTATGAGAAATCCATTCGTCCATACATATGAGAATCCCTTCTCAACCAGGATTCTCGGACATAGTCCCAGAAAAATCGGGGAATTCGCAGACACTCCATCATCTGCTCTGAATTGACCGCTTTATCCACCAGATGCAGACACATCTGATGAATCTCAGCGGTGGGATCTTCAATATCCTGCTCCACCTGCCTCATGGTGAACTGATAATAAGCCGTCTCATCCCAATAGGTTTCACCGCCAATGGTGTGGAATTTAAACCCAAGGGACTCTGCCAGTTTGGTCCAGTCTTTTCTGGGCGTGGAGGTAATACGCAGCATTATCCCCCCCAGCTTCCTCTTGCGGCAGAACGGCTGCCAAAACCACCACGTTTCATGGTGGTGGTCTTTATTGAAGGCTTTGTTATTGAAGGCCTGGCTGTTGCTTTTTTATCAACGATCACCTTTCCCTGCTGATAACTCCTGCCGACCCTGTCGTAATTACCTGTCCGGAAAAAACCGCCACTGCCAAGATAGAGAGGAATAACCGTAAAGGAACTTCTATTCGAGCCAGGCTCTGCGGCAAGCATAAAGCCTTCCATGGTGGGAATATACTCTCCGGAGGCCAGCTGCTGGCAGGTAGTGCCAAAGTCCTGCTGACAGTCTGGGGCGGTATTGTACCTAGGTGCCATCATTAAATGGTTCTGCCAGGCCTTGTTGTATTCATGTCGGCAAACGGAATCCGATATCACGCCATCTTTAATGCAACTGGCTACGTCCTGGTAAACCAATGCTTCCCTGGCTGAGTCTGTACAGCCACTGAGCACAAGCGGAGCAGTTCCCATAATGACCAGCTGTAACTTCTTTGAACGCTTCATTATTCCCTTAACTCCGGTACTAATAGGTCAAACAGGCAGCGTTCAATAAACCGGCTGCGATGGATACTCCTCCAAGCCAGATACCACTAGCCAGCTTATTGTCGGCGATATGCTCTGAGATTTGTGGAATTAACAGCCTTAGCCCGAAAAATGTAGCCAGCTGAACAACCAGGGCAACGCCACCCCAGAGCGCCATATCCACCAGGTTAATGGAGTTTTCAATGACACTGGCCAGGGGCAGGACAAAGCCAATTAAACTGCCAGCAAAGGCAATCGCTGCAGCGGACACATCCGCCTTGATCAACTTCATCTCAGCATGGGGAGTACACCATGTGTAAACCAGGACATAAACCCCCGTTAACACCAGCGCAACGGCAAAATAGCCAAGAAAAAGAGGAACGCCGGCCAGATAGTCGGTAATGGCAATCATACTGTTACATCCTGAACATTATTGGAACTGACTGGTAAGGATACCCCTGCCGGGCCGGAAATTCATTGGTGCACGGTGATTAACCCGGATATTTCATAAACTGCCCCGTATCTCGCGCACGACCACATGGATGTGGGA
>NZ_JAHHPO010000902.1 GCF_024606365.1 Endozoicomonas sp. ONNA2 | reverse complement strand
GGCGCAACGTAGGGAGCATAGCCTTAGCTATGTGACCGGAGTTGCAACGCAGCAGGGTGACTGTCAACTTAGTCAGAAAATATGATTTCATTTGTTTAACTACTTAGTTGCAAGCCAAAAAACCTTGATATTATTCAGGAAAATATCCCTTCATAACGCAATTATGTCTGTCGGATTACCTTTTAACGGTGGATAGTTTGGATTGAAGCTGGTTCAACTTTAATAGAAACTTGGCCGAATAGAAACTTGGCCAAATAGAAACTTGGCCGCTATCAAGCAATCTAATTCAAAACTGTTATTTAATGAAACGATAGTAATGCTTAGCCAATTGATCACAAACCGTTCCATTATTCTATTGGTTAATTTCTTTCAGATTTTGTAAAAGCATCTATAATTGCTAAATTAAATCACTCATTGATGTAGCGAGTACTTACCTTGATCAATTTTAAATCCTCTTTACTATCCTACGCTGTTGCTCTTTTCAGTCTGCCTGTTATAGCCAGTAACAGTTATGATTCCTTTATCGGTGATGCCAAAATTGATGGCAAAGTCCAAACCGTTTTTTTCAACGATAAAAACACCTCTGCTAATACCACCTCCGGTGCATGGACGGGCGCAGTGTGGCTTAATGCCCAAACTGGCTACCTGGCTGACTTTCTCAATATTGGCGGGTCAGCCTATCGTGTAGCAAAACTGGAGATGAAGTCAGGCAACCAGGGTTCCAGTGAACTGCTGAATGCCGATAAAGAAGGCTTCGGCAAGCTTGGGCAGGCATGGGTCGACTTCAAACTGCCAGAAAGCTATGAAGGCGTCTCAGCCGATGTCAAAATTGGCCGCCAGCTGGTTGAAACCGGCCTGATTTCCATTTCCGGCTCGCGCTCCGTACCCAGCAGCTGGCAGGGTGTGGATGCCTCTGTAAATATGGATAACTTCAATGGCAAGATCGCCTGGGTCAACGAAGTGTCCGAAAGAACCCAGTCCGGCTTTCATCATATAGTGAATGCCGAAAATGAACAGATCGACTGGATCGTCGGTATGCAATTGGGCTACACCTTCGATTTGGCCAATCAACGAAGCCTTGAGCTGCAATACAACAACGGCCTGGCCCGAAAGTACGTTAATGCGCACAATGGCAATGTCATCTTTACCACGCCACTGCACAACGACTCCACACTCACCCTGACCGGGATGTACTACTACAGCAAGCAGGATGGTGATCTCTGGAACTGGACAAGCACTAATGCCCCCTTCGAGGATAAAGCCCAGTCTGGCAACCTCAATGCCGTTTTGGAACACGGTCCGTGGACATTAAATGCTGGCGTCACTTACACAAAGGCGAAAACCTCCAGTAGTAATCAGCAAAATGGCTACCAGACCATCGGCAATTACGATTATAACTTGGGATCCAATACCGAGGGAGCATACAATGTCCCCAGCAATGCCATCTATTCCTCCTTCAACTTTGATAAGGAAACCGCCTGGATGGTTGGTGCGGAGTATGACTTCAGCTCTATGGGTATCAACGGATTATCTCTTGGCTATAACTATATTTATGGTTCAGGCATGAAGGCTCGACATATAGCCAGCAATACCGAGCAGGATGTTAATGAATCCGAGAGCGACCTGACACTGACCTACAAACTTAGCCAACCGGAGTTGAAAGGTCTGCAATTGAAAGTGGAATATGCCTATTACAAGAACAGTGATGCCTTTTATAACGCAACTGGTCAAAATGAAGCCAGAGACTTGCGTGCGTGGTTAAGTTATAGCTTCGCAATCTAAAATAAAAGCCTTGAACCACAAAGACACAAAGGCACGAAGGAAAAGAAAAGCTTTTCTTTGTGGCTTTGTGCCTTTGTGGTTCCTATTCTTTTCGGGGCAATTTCTTGGTCAAGGCCAAATTTAGTGGATAAATTGTGCGAGCCAGATCTTATTGCTTCCTCTGTATGTTAAGTGGCGGTTGGGCTCCAGGATTTGCTGTCAGCGTGGGAACCCTTATCTTATCAGGCGCGATGTACAGGGGAGGTATGCATTCCCACTTACTGTAGACATTAAGCATCTATCAATTAATTCCCGAAACAAAAGCTTTGAACCCCGAATCGCACAAAGAAGAGCTTTTCTTTTACTTTGTGCTCTTTGTGTGCTTTGTGGTTCCAATTCAAGACCCGCAACATTTCGACACGCCAGGGTGAACGGAAATCGGGAACTTATTAAAAGACAATTCCCGAGTGCATTCCCACGCAGAACATGGGAACGAGCGGCAGGTTTCATTTTTTGCCTGAGGACGATACGTCTTCCGTCTGAGCCACAGCCTTGCGGGAGTCTTCGCGCACGCTGGACAACCAGTCTTTCGCCAAAGCCAAATCGGATTCTGTGACCTCGGAATCATCGACACTACAGAACCCTAGTTTATCCCGCATAATCTCACGACAATGCTCAGCCACTTTTTCAGCCAGCTTGTCGTTTTTGCCTGCCTGAGCGCACATCTCTGCTACGCCCCGATCGGCATCGCGTTCAGCCTCAGTGCCTTCCTTTTTATTGCTTGCCAGAGCCCGAAAAATAGCATGCGCCTGTCGATCTGTAAGGCTTTTGCCTTTTTCCCAATGATCTGCAGGTGGAATAGACGGAACAACGTCAGTCTTTTTATTGGACTCTGGTACGCTATTGTGCATCCCTTGAAGCGCAGCAGTAGCTGTGGCACTTGTTGATGAAATACCATAATTCATAACGTATTTTCCCTGGTAGTCTAAAAGATTGAGTACGCAACGGACATTAAATATCAAGTCCACCTGATCAGACAAACAACGAACATTAAAGTTCAATTCTTGCCTTTGAGAACTTTGGTACTGCAGGGCGATAGCGCTCCGGCAAGAAAGGTTGTATAAAGAGCGAATTCCCCATGGGTCACTCGATGATCTGCGCAAGGCAACCATCTCGAATTTTGTCATTGTGGTTGGTTGTTTTTAGCAGATTATGCGACGGAGCTATTATACTTATAAAACTCCAGAATCGAGTCAGTAAACACCCGTGCTTGTTAATGCGAAGCCCAGTGGAGTTATCAATGAGGCCTGTACAATTTGGCATTGTGGTTATGTCGATACTTCTGACCGCCTGTAATACCCTACCTGAAGGTCGATGGCAGGAAACCAGCCCAACATCCCCCATCACCCTGGATATCAAAAATAACCGCATTGCCGCCAATGCCGGGTGCAACCGCCTGATGGGTTCAGTCAAAATGCAGGGTGATCAGCTGATCGTAGGCCAACTCGCCAGTACACTCATGATGTGTCACGGTGAAGATGCCAAAAAGGAAGAGGCCCTGAAACAGCTATTGGGTGATAAACCCAGGGTTCAGATGTCAGATGATCAACTGATACTCAGTACCAACACTTCCAGCTATACCTTTAAAAAGCAGCCCAATATGGAAGATGGCGTGACCCGCTTTATTTATGTCGCTCCCGAAAAGGCACCCTGCACTGGCTTAGGCCCAATGGAGTGCTTGCAGATTCGTGAGTCTGAAGAGGCCCCCTGGACCCTGTTTTATGACAATATCGAAGGTTTTGAGTTTACCCCGGGAATTGCCTATCGTCTGCGCATCAAAGAGTTTGATCTGCCAAACCCACCAGCGGATGCTTCCGGCAAGCGATGGATACTGGACCTGGTTGTAGAGCAAGAATGGGTTGACAATCAGTAGACTTCCTTCCCCCCTGAACAGATAACCAGCCATAAACTCAATGCTGCTGATGACAGTTATAAGTTGTAGTTATTGTCCTGAAATCCCGGGAGATTGTCGGGAACATTCTATTCTTTCTATTGTCCAATACAGGGAAGGGAAAATAATCAGAAATCACACAAATGTGACCATTAAAATATCACAGGTTTAACTATGGACAGACTCAGCTCTTCCCCTCCGACACCCTCCGCTAATACAGGCACAGATTCCGCAGATACTGCGAATAACAGTTATTTTGCTGATCGGAAAATTGAAATTAACCACAAGACAGTTCGTGAAATATGTATTGATTCCCCACCCCCTTTTAACCAGCAAGTAAACACGCTATTCAAGATTGCAGATATTTCCGAGTTTTCCCCAAAACTGGACCGTAAAAACGAGGTGCACGCCTTTAACCTCTGGTTTTTGGGTGAGCACTGCCCAATAGAAGCCCATGATAATAATACAGAGGTGGCGTCAGCCTTTAACATGTGGTCTGTGGGTAAGTACAGTTTATTAGAAATAGAAAAAGGAATAGAAAGGGGAGAAGCAAGGTATATATGCAGCTGCAAGGAAAGGCACGAGGCATATCCGAGACAACTCGTTTCTGGCGTACTCACTGAAAACCGACGTTTGAATGAGGAAACATCTTCAAAAAATGTCAGTGCTCTTTTATCGCTCGCTGCCTGCAATTTGATCGATTCCCAAAGAATGTTAAAGGTGCATGAAGTTCAAGCAGCAGGAAATACCAATAAATCAGTATTAATTACAACAGCCGATCAAAAACGCAAAGAGTCTGAACAACTATTACAAACAGCAAACAGACTGGACCCACTATTAACTCAGAATCAAATAAGATCATGGATTATTCAATACGCTATACATAATAACCTGATTAACAATGCTGGTGATATTGAGAAGATAAAAGATTTCAGAACAACGTTTCAACAAAAATTATCAGACCAGTGGTTCAAGTTGCTTACTGAAAGTGGATTTTATCAAAATACCGAATTATTGGCATATCCGGTAATCCTTGCAGAACAGCTTAATAAAATCACTGGCAAGCTAATCAATGCAAATACATTCTATCCAAAGGTGGCATATGATTCCGCATGTTTGTTATTTTTTAAATATGACTGTCTGTCAACATCACTCTTTGGCAGGGTTTCATTTTTACCTGAACCAGATATAGAACATTACTTCCTGTTCAATGCTTTAACTTCAGCAATTTTTGATGATGAAGCTCATGCAGCTTGTCATAGAAGTGATTTTATGGACAATCTGAAGAGTCAGCTTGAAATCTCCAGATACAACCTCGATACCAACAACTTCGATACCCACAAAACCAAGGCCACAACCAGTTCATTAAAAAGCTGGCGCTGCAATAAGAATTCCAATGAATTCAAGTTGCAGTCAGTATCCGTAAAAACTAAAAAAACAAAACAGGCTGAGAGTACTGCAACCTGGCTTTTGGACGACAACTCCTTTCCAGAACCTGAAAATCTGTTTACTGCATTAGCTACTATCTTCAATGTCATGACCTACCGAAAGCCTGATGATAAAACACGCATTTATAATATGCCAAATCACAAAAAACGGATAACCAGCGCTTATAATATCGTTCATGAGTTTGTTCACAGTACTGTAAAAACACCAAATAAAACCCATGGCTATGGATGCTTTTTACTGGGATGGGTACAAGAGAATCAACTGATTGAAAATTCTTCACCAACGAACGCTGCCTATTTTTATAAGAAAGCAACTGAAAGAGGCTTTTTTATTCCAACAGGTATAAAAGCAGGTGATCTATATGTTGAAGTTGGCGATTATCCCAATGCCTGTCGATGCTATGAAGAGGTATATCATAGATTACAAGCATTGATTGCCTCTGACTCAACAGGGCGAGCACCTGAAGACCAAAGTGGTTATCTTAGTGAATCATTTCAGGATTTCCTGGAATCCAAAATTGCATATTTGAAAATAAGGGCAAAAGATACTGCTTATCTCAGAGAATTAACGCCCGATGAAATCCAGCGATACATCAATGGTGAATACTCATCTCCTCCCACAACGTCTTCAGAATCCGTAAACGTTAGTCTATCCTCTGACTTAACAGTTCAAACCGTAGAATCTGCAAATTTACCCTGTCCCTCAGAACCCTGTTCAAACGTTACTATTATTTCAGGCAATCATGAATCACCTGTTGACGGTTCCCGAGCAAAGCATGAAACACTAATTGAGGGGACAGTCAGTGAATTAAATATTGACTGTTTAGTTGCTAATTGCCAGCCAGATTCACCAAAAAAAGAGTCGAGTAAAGAGAGGAACACGTTTGATTGCAGGCTCAAGGTACGCAAACAGAGCAACCCGGAAGCATTGCAGGCAATAAATTCTCGCAAAAGGCATAAACGTAATTTAATCAGAAATAGACTTACAATAAATTGGTGTGAATCCATCCATAAAGCATTAGCTCTCTTTGCGCAAAGACAAATGCAGTCCATTTATACTCATCAAGACAATATAAAATGGTTTAAAACCAGGATAGACAGGAACCAGAATAAAAATGGTGTTGAAGTACTAAAAGAACATCTGGCATGGGAACATATACACATAGCAGAGCAGTCAAGATTAGAAGGTGTGAATTTAGAGCCACCAGAGATTAAAGAGCATCTGAATACAGCCAGAGACCTGCTACTTGACAATATTATTAGAAAAACCGGTATTCAATACAAAGAATTACCGAAACCAGAAAAATTTGAATCAGATGTATTAGAAATTATTCAATCGGTCAGCCATAGCTTGAAACCTGTCGAAATTGCCGAGTGGCTGTTTGGCATCGTATGTCAGGCAAGAAGTCTTGGGCATGTTTTCAGTACGTTCAAAATGCTCTACCCGGGAAATCAGAAAATCATCTCATTGCACCGGGGATGGTTTTCATTGAAACGTTTATACAACACGCCCTGGGAGGCTGTCCGAGAATAGACTGCCCTACTGCGGTTGCGATCATTGAAGCCTGCCGTAATTAGCCAGAAATTGCATAATGCCAATGCCTTTTTGGAACTGAATGG
>NZ_JAHHPO010000901.1 GCF_024606365.1 Endozoicomonas sp. ONNA2 | reverse complement strand
TTCGACAAGCTCAGGGTGAACGGAAATCGGGAACTTATTAAAAGACAATTCCTTACCACTGTATACGACCAGAGTTATGAAGCATGAAATACTTGACCCGAGCTTTCCAGACTTACCGGGACCTCGCTACCAGTCTGCGAAAAAGAAAAGCTAAACAAGTTTGGCTGGTTCTATTGATATCTCTACTATCCCTACAGCCAGCTTTTGCCGATATTCCCAAAGACAACCCTCAGCCAAATGCAACGGGTGTGGTAACCCTGCGTGGATGGGATGCGAAGCTGGGGCCAGGTATCACCTGGCAAGCGAGCGCCAAGTACTTATTGTTCAGCGGAAGTTCTGCTGGCTCTCAGGCAGAATGGACAATCAAAGGCCTGAAGAACATCGCTTACGATGTTAACCTCTTGCTTAGACATGTCCCCACCAGCTCTGCAGGTAAGAGCGTTCAGTTAAAAATCGGTCCGGAAACGCTTCAATTCACTCTGCCCCAGACCAGTGGCGACTTAACCACTATCAAATTAGGTACGGCTACGCCTGGCGAAGGAGAACACACAGCATTTTTAACAGGTTTAGACGACTACAATGACAGCTTGATGGAAGTCTATCGTATCGTCTTGACTCCAGATACGATCCAGCGCTGGTGGAATCCGCTTGGCCAAACCTGGGAGACAAAGAAAGTTCCTCTGATCTTTGGATCCCAATGGTATACCGGCAATGGTAACTTCGACATGCCATCACCAATGAAAGATGTGGACGATGCCCGTCTTAAACGTAAAGGCTATGCAATTGTAACCACTGAGAAGCTTAAACATAATCTGGCAAAGCTAAATGACTTTATCGCCCACAAAGAAGCCCTCGGCTTTAGTGTATATGTCGTCACAGAAAAAGATCACGGTGGCGGTCATGGTGCCTATGCTGCGGATAACATACGTACCTGGCTGCGTAATAACTATCAGAACAAGGATATTCTTTATGTTCTTATGGTCGGAGATCCCGATATTTACCAGGGCGATGTGCCGATGGCCATTGCCAAAGGCGGCATCTCACGTTTTGAACGCCAGGCCAGGGTCGATGCGGGTGAAGTCAAGGATTGGTATGAATATACCTATGGGGTAGCGGCTACTGACCATTATTACGTGGACCTGGTGAATGAAACGATTGATGCCGATGGCGATGGCATTCTCTACAGTAATGGCGATTGGGGTAAAGGGCATTCAGGGCAGTGGAGTGTACTCGTTGGGCGTATCCAGGTGGCGGGTGAAGGCAGTCAGTTTGGTAAATACAGTGATGTGGATGCGATCTTGCAGAAGTTTATCGACTACGAAAACGAGGCAGATAC
>NZ_JAHHPO010000900.1 GCF_024606365.1 Endozoicomonas sp. ONNA2 | reverse complement strand
TGCACCAGTTTGTTGAAACTTTGCCTTGGCAAACTGGGCATAAGACACAGTAACCGTTGGCCCTTGCCTGCAGCCATTAAAGCAGCCCGGTCTTGTTGGTCCCGAAAGTCAATCAGTGTAAAACCAGTGGTTCTGGCGATTTCGTTCAACGCACTCTTGCCTTCTTCAGTACTGAAAGCGCTGACCGAAGTGGTCACCACCACCGGAAGGTGTTCCGATACCTGATCCTGATGTATTTTAATGGCGCCAAGCCAGTTGGTTAGTATCGTTGTTTTAGCATGGCCCAAATCACCATGATGCAGACCATAAACTACAGCGGTTTGTATTTCCCCTTTAGCGGCTGAATCGCACAGTTGGTTAATTGCAGTGATTAATGTTGCCTGATGGCTATCAACGGATTCGGCCGATATTTCCGTTTCCTGTAATTGCAAATCATGACTGAAAATAATGGAGTTTACCGGCAGATTCAAAGGGGTGATATTATAATCAGGCATTGGACTGATGCCGTACATGGAAGCAATGGTCGATTTGACAATGGATTTTAAAAAATTGAATGGGCTTGACCATGGAGAGTTGCCATTATTCATGTTGGATGTGTCGGGATCCAGATACATTGACTCGTGTTCAGAGCGAAAACGATAGGGTTTTACATTAAGACAGGACTCCGGTACGTATCCTGATTGCCAGTAAATTGCTGCGGCTCCGATGAATGAGAGAGTAACAGCAGCATTGATTTTATTCTCCATTCGGACGGGACAGGTGGAAATGATAACCCTTGTATTTTTTAAATAAATTTCCTGGGTGCCCGGTTTAATTTTTATGCCTGGCAGTAAGTAAGCCAGCTTCGATAACGCTATACGCTGTTTCTTTATGTAACTTACCTGTTCCTCATGGCTGTATTTCTGTCGTGTCATGAAATCACTGTCATCCGGAGGTGACAATTGTGCATGAATCGTTTTGGCACCCAGGGCAACCAGGGTTTTAATCATTTCGATCGATGCCGTGGCATCACCCATAGCCCAGAATTGGTCTTTTTTATCGGCACTATCTGTGTAGCAACGTAAATAAACGCCTATTTCCGGCAATCCGCTGAGCAAGGCTTTTACCTGTAACAGATCGTCGGTGGACGATATGCTCCCGGGAAAGTAATTCGCTAGCTCACCAGGTAATGAATGCAGGTGCAACCGTGCGGCCTGCTTTGCTACCAGGATATTTTTTTTGGCAATTTCATGCTTTTCCCGCTGAAGGGTCTGTTGGAATAGTTTTTTATCGAAATTCTTCACCGGGCAAAAAGGTAGCTTCACTTTCTCCCGGGCATCTCTGATCAGTTTTGCACAGGTAGAATTTTTTTTGCATATGAATTCAGAGGCATATTCCATTTTGGTCAGGTGATTGATGAACAAAGGTTGCTCAAGAAGGTATTGCAGAATTTTATCATGGTCACTTGTTATAGCTAACTGGATTAAAGTAGCCAAGCTTTTTAAAAAAGGACTTTTTGTGGTGAAAGAATCCGGATACTTTTGTACGAGTAATTTTAAACAGTCCAGCCGACCATACGCTATGGCATCGCGAAAGTAAGGGTATTTAAATAGAACCCCTTCGGTTTTTTTCCTGCTGAGAATAGCTGCCACGCACTCTGTATGCTCATTCCTTATCGCCAGCAAAACAGGGGAATCGCCACGCCAGCGCAACATATGCCTGCCAGTTTCATAATCAAGCATGGCCATTAAACCGGCGGTATTTCCGTTTAGAGCTGCCAGCTGAACCGGGTTCATTCTTGATTTGTCGATTGCCACCAACGCATTATCCAATGATGAGGTATCGGGGTAGTTGTCCAGTAAAAATCGCAAACATTTGTTTTGTTTTTCTCTGGCTGCAATATGTAACGGGTGTTCACCGTTATCATTTGTTGTCTGCAACAGGTGCCGGGCGCTGTTAACGAACACCCGGCATAATTCTTCATGGCCATGTAATATCGCCAAATGCAGTACGGAGTTACCATTTGCATCTTTAATATTTAAAGAAAGGGGGTTATTGGTAATGCATTCTTTTACTTTTTTTGCATCTCCCTGTTCTATCAGGTTTATCAGGTCTTGCCTGGGTGAATTAGCTTGCTGGGTGAGCTGACACGATGAAGTTGCTTTCAAAGAAATTGGCAGTTCCTCCCTCTGCGCCTTTAGCAATTGCAGTCGATCAGACAACTGCAAAACTGGTTTTTTACCACTGGAACCGGGGTCAGGGTCACCAACAATGGCATCGGCCGGGTTCAGTTTTACCGCTCTTGTGGCAAAAAAGCTTCCGGACAACACTGTGTTTTGCGAAGGCCGTAATACCGTGGGCTGGCCAACGGATGCCGCTTTGGTAGTGTCTGTTCCGGGTTTATGCTTTTCAGACAGGACTTTGGTGGTTTTATCAATATCTACCGTGCTTTGAGGATTGGATGATATTGGAATTATCATTCCTGTTGGCTGCATTTTTTTCTCCTGAAAATCCCATCTCGTAATAACATATGTATATATGACATTTGACAGCTTAAAAAGTTCTCGCCCGGTGAGTACCGTTTGACTTGTTGTTAAGTGGCTGGCCATATGGCGTCGAATATTTACCCGGGCCGGTACTATGTGAGGCGGAGGGACCATAGCCGTAGCTATGCTGCCTTCGTCGCGCCTTGCATAGTAATTGCCCACTTAGCCAGAAATATGCGATTCCATTTGGCCAACTACCTGGGAATGAATTGTCCTGAAATAACTGCCACATTTCTAAAGGCGCTGCCCGCTTCGCAAAAAGCTGGAGCTACTTGTGTTTTTGCGGGAAGCGGGAGCTGTAAGTGGGCGGCGACAATTTCCCGGACTGAATAAAATGATGAAATTATTCCGGGACAATTCCTTATGTGGCATGAATTGATGGGAGCGAACAATAACAAGACGTCGATTCTCCATTATCTAACTTCTGGCTCCCTGGCTTCTGGTTTCCTGGTTTCTGGCAATGTCAAGCATCCCAAGCAGCTGATTGACTGATGCCTCCAGTCTGGCAACAAATGTCAGGGCTTTTTCCCGATTCTCCTTGTTCCAACTGACGGTCATACGCAGGTCGTTCTCTGTGGGATAGTAGGCAATACCCAGCCCGTCATTGTCCACAGGCCCAAAGACAAAGTGGCTAATACTTTGATCAGCGACACAGGATGTGGACAACGTACTCCTGTTGACCAAATCCTGATAAACGGGGTCAGCAAAAATCCCGGGTTTATTGGCTGCTTGCTCCGGGTGCAGCGTTTCCCATTTTTTCTCCAGGGCAAACAGGTGGCGGCAGATCCCTTCTCCCGCCTTACACTCTTTAATTTTCTGCCTGTGGGCCTTGAGGGCTTTTCTTAACAGTTCAGCCTTTTTCGCACCCGGGATATTGGCGTTGTCAAGCGCAGTCAGGAATGTCAAAACTTCCGGCGAGAAACTGCGCAAATCATCGGTACGACCGTACTTGAATTGCCGCATTGACACCGATTCATACGTCGGGGGCGCCTTATAACCGGCGTGACAGGCTGCCAGCTGGAACACCAGCTGATAAAAGGCATCCGGGCTGATCGCCTGCTCTTTCAATGCAGTTTGGTCAACGTTTTGCACAGTGACCTCTTTTAACTCAACCTGAGCCAGCAGATCTTTAAAGCAAGCTGATGCACTTGCCAGCTTTGACTTCAAGTTGTCATTTACTTCAGGAACCAGCCGTTCGACAGTGGGTAGAAGCTCTCCATTCATCGATTTGCCACTGCTCAATCGCTGTATTATCCGATGGAATAGCGGGAGCCAGGCGCCAGCATCGGCTGGCGTATGCTCGATGGTTACACCAACCTCGCCATTGGCCATGGCAATCAATTGCAGCGACTTGTCAAAACACCGGTTACTGCCATTACCAGCCAATAACTGCTTGCCACTCGCTTGCCCGTCAGGATCATCCAGGCAAACACAGCAAAATGCCTCTTCAACCTGTTGCCATACTGCGCGATTGACGCCACTGGACTCAATAAACTCCTTTTGCAGTGCAGCGCACTGATTGCGCCCCCCTGATGTCATTGGCGTTAAATCAATCGTATCCTCCCGCCCTGGCGCAAGATTAATGGCGTACAGCGTTGCTGCAAGGTCGTGCAGACTGATTTTCCTGCCTGATTCATCGGCTATTTGCAATCGATGAGGTTGTCCCTTTGACAGCACAATGATGTGCTGTTTTTTCCCCTGAAGGCACGGAATCAGCTGATCTTTACCCTGGCAGGCCTTGCGGTGACTGAACAGCTGAGCCGGTTGACTCGTGCAAAGGGCCCGGCCTTTCTCATATTCAACCGCCAGCTTTTTTTCCTGGATCATTTGCAGGTGCTCATAGGCACCAAGAACAGCCCCGGAAACCGGATAAAAAGTATGGGCCACCCCTGAAGCAGCGCCGGTTACAACCGTTGGCAGATTTAATTTCAAGGCAAAGCTGACATAAACGCCAAGGGGTAATCTCGATGTGAGATAACTGTCTGTCCAGCCTCTGCTGAACCAGCCAGCTTCGGTTGAAGCATCATTCTCAAGGGCTTTTTGCAGGTCAACCGCAACGTTTGAATGAAAGTCATCCAGCTTTTTCACAAACTGTGCAACATCACTCTCAACCCACCTGCCATCCATCCTGGCAACCAGCGATCCAAGTTTATTAAAGGTAGATTGCCACTGCGGCAAGGGTAGTGGTTCCGCTTCCCCTGTCCGGGAGGCACTGAACGCTGTCAAGGGCTGGGCAGGAATTGAGCGTGCCGGGCCCCTGACTGTCGTTACCGCTTTTACTGCTTTAACCCGGGCGCCAGAGGGCATCCTGCAAAATATGGAATTATTGACCGGATGCGATAAGCTCATGCTTGCCCCGGCAATATTACTACCAGGAACGGGGTCCATATCTGTACCTTCATTACCTTGGGAGCTGTCCTGAAATAACTTCGACATTTTTACAGACGCTACCCGCCGCCCGCTTCCCGAAAGCTGAAACGCTTGTGCTTTTGGAGGTAGCGGGCGGCGGCATTTTCCCAGTCTGAATAAAATGATGAAGTTATTCCGGGACA
>NZ_JAHHPO010000899.1 GCF_024606365.1 Endozoicomonas sp. ONNA2 | reverse complement strand
ACGACCGGCTTCCGAAGGTTTCAACGTCTTCTGAAGTTACGGATTCAGGTATAAAAAACTTTTACTGCTCGTTAGATTTTTTGAAGTTTGCGTCTAGAATGATTTTTCCTGAATTCAAGTTTTATTTACAAAGAGGTGGTCGATTTTATGGACCCTTTAGCACCTTCTAAATACTCATCTTATATGTTGCCTGGCGCAGCCAGCTCATCAAAAACTTGTGAACCCGCACGCAGGCCTGCTTCATTTGGTGGCAGACTTTCTGAAGTGCGCTCTACCGCTCAGCCATTTTTTTCTTATTTACCCGAGAGGTCACAGGTAGGGAATAATTTCAAACCATATAGCTTTGGTTCGATAGTTTCAAATATGAGTTATGTACCAACACACCTGTCCCCACATGGTCATCCTGCAATGACACCCATTGTTATTCCTGATTACCCGGGCCATCCGGAAGTGGCAGACATTGGTATGAGTTCTGTTTATGGGCCTGGTGGCAGCACTGCCACTCACACCAAGACAGTGGATGAGGGGGAGGATAGTTGCCTGCTCGATTCTGTTAAGAAGATAGCAACTGATACCACTGAATCCCATTCCCCGAAAGCATGTTCCGAAACTAAAAAACGTAAACCGCGAACGATCTTTTCTGAATGGCAAACTCAAGAACTTATAAAAGTTTTTAAACGTGCCAAACATTTATCAACTTTTGAAAGGTCTGTGCTGGCTTCAAAATTGCAATTGCCAGAATTATCGATCAGGATATGGTTCCAGAATAGAAGATCGTCCAAAAGAAATGAGGTTATTGCAGCTGGTTTAAGTAACATTTCAGGAAAGAGAATGGTCGAGCCTGATCCGAATGAATCGGATTTCACGCAAGCAGGCCCCGAGCCTGGAGTAAAGGAAAGAAAAAAACGAACAAGCTATTCTGTACGGCAAATCAACTTACTTAATCAAGCATTTCAACGTTGTCCTTATATCGATGGCGAACCACTTTCCTTGTTGGCCGCAGAGCTGGGGTTGACACATACGCAGGTTAAAAATTGGTTCAAGAATAAAAGAGCCAAGTGCAGGAAACATTCTGTCGAGAGTGCTCAAGGCAATCAATCTTCAAGGCCTTTAATAGTCGTTCCCCTGGTTGCCTGTAATCCGTTCATGGCTTCAGTACCACCTTATTCATGTCATGGCTATGTACCTTTCGGGCATCCCCAGACGGCATTTCCCGTAACTATGCCTACTCTTTCCGGGGATTTTGGGTATTCTGGGGAACCGGCTGCTGATAACGAGTTGAACTCTTCCAGTCCATGAATTTGCAGGCTTTTAGTTCTTTGAGATGGGGTGTGTCTGTGAAATCCGGTTTGAGCTTTCCCTGGTTGGTGTCTATGTTCCAGGAGGCTGTCCGAGAATAGCGCCCGACTTGGATGCAGGAGCCAGAGCAACGCAGGAGCAGTTGCCGCGATGGCCAGCTGGAGTCCATTTATTTCCCCGGAGTGCTGATTCATGCCCAACCTTGCTGATTTCCTGTTCCGCAGCGCTGCTGTTTATCCGGATAAAACCGCCATTGTCGCCGGTGAACGGCGTATCAGTTATCAGGTATTAAAAGACACGGTTGCCTCTGTTGGGCATGGTTTGCAGCAAACAGGTATCCGGCCCGGCGACCGGGTGGCGCTCAGTTGTCCGAATATTCCCCAGTTCCTGATGGTTTATTACGGTATTCTCAGTGCTGGTGCGGTTGTGGTGCCGTTGAATATTCTGCTGAAGCCAAAAGAGATCGCCTATCATCTTGCCGACAGTCAGGTTGTCGCCTATCTGTGTTTTGAAGGTTCAAATGACCTGCCATTGGGGCAGTTTGGACTCGAAGCCTTTCAGCGGGTGATCAGCTGCGAGCATTTTTTTGTCATCACCGGTGAGCTTGACCAGGATCAGTGGCGAGGCGAGTCCACGCTATCCACCTTGCTGACGGACGGCTCATTGGCAGACCCAGAGGACAGGGCCCCGGAAGATACTGCCGCCATTCTTTATACGTCCGGCACAACCGGACGGCCAAAAGGTGCTGAACTTACTCACTATAACCTGTCGATGAATGCAGTTATCTGCTCGAACTTATTAGGGACCGGCGTGAATGATAGCCATTTGGTGGTTTTGCCGTTGTTTCATATTTTTGCCCAGACAACCCATATGCTCCATGCCGTGGCATCGGCATCCACCATGGTGTTGATGGTTCGTTTTGAGGCATTGACAACCCTGAAGCTGCTGGCGCAGGAACAAATCAGCTATTTCGCTGGTGTGCCCACCATGTACATTGCACTTAATGGTGCCAGGGATGAGTTGTCTGCAGATGAACGACAGTCCATTACCGACACGTTGAGGTTGTGTGTCAGTGGTGGAGGTCCTATGCCAGTGAATGTCTTACAGGCATTTGAGGGCAATTTCAACGTCACCATCCTTGAAGGCTATGGTCTCTCAGAGACGTCACCGGTCGCCTGTTTCAATACCCTGGATCAGGCACGCATTCCCGGCTCTATTGGGCGACCGATCCCCGGTGTGGCACTGAGACTGGTTGATGCTGAGGGTAATGCGTTGCCTTTTGGTGAGGAGGGTGAGTTGGCCATTCGTGGCCACAACGTGATGAAAGGCTACTTCAATAACCCAGAGAAGACGACAGAGGTATTGCAAGATGGCTGGTTCCGTACCGGCGATATTGCTCGGTGTGATTCAGCAGGTAACTACTACATAGTAGATCGGAAGAAAGATCTGATTATTCGTGGCGGTTTTAATGTTTACCCCCGTGAGGTTGAGGAGGTGTTACTGGCCCATCCCGATATTATGCAGGCAGCGGTGATTGGTGTGCCTGATGATTACTACGTTGAGGAGATTATGGCGTGCCTGGTTCTCCGTGAGGGTTGCGAGCTGTCGCCGGAATTGGTCAAGACCTGGGCAAGGCAACATCTGGGGGACTATAAATACCCACGGTATGTCCGAATTTTTCAGGAACTCCCCCTCAGTGCCACGGGTAAAATATTAAAGCGAGAGTTGCGAGAGTGGGTAAAAGAGCATTAATAGCAATAAGTAGCTAACCATATGAAATCATATATTTCTGACTCCTTGTGCCGGCACT
>NZ_JAHHPO010000898.1 GCF_024606365.1 Endozoicomonas sp. ONNA2 | reverse complement strand
CATTGAAGGTGCGCTTCGGGCATTTCGTGAGGTCGCCGGTGCCAGCACACTGATTCCCATGTTTCTGGAGATTCAGCTGTCGGCAGCCTATGCCGATGGTGGGCTGAGCCCTTCAGAACAAGCGGTATTCAAGCAGGTTTGCAGTATTCTGGGGGTGGGCAACTTTGCTTTTGATCAGATTCACAAACGGTTCATTGCCCAGAGAGAGTATTATCAGCAAGGTGGCTATCAATCCGGTGGCAGCCGATCCTCTTCAGGAATGGACCTGAAACGGGCTTATGATGTTCTGGGTGTGTCTGACAGCGCATCAGATGCTGAAGTCAAGAAAGCTTACCGCAAGCTGATGAGCGAACACCATCCGGATAAACTGGTGGCAAAGGGGTTGCCTGAGGAGATGATGGCGGTTGCCAAGGAAAAAACTCAAGAAATTCAGGGAGCTTATGATCAGGTTCGGGCCGCCCGGAAGGCGGCAGGATAGTGTATTTGCTTAACAATAACCTGCTATCTTCATTACGATTCAGAATAATAACTGCTTTCAAATAGCCTTCAGGGGAACTTTTTCCCGATTAAGTTGACTAAATGATCAGTAGATACATTTTTTACTTAATGGAGGCCAGAGCTGTGATTTATTCGAAACGCAAACAGTTTATGTACTGGTACATTCCAGCCACTACCAGAATTGACCTTGATTCCAATCGGTCTGTAATTTACTGCTTTTCAGATTTACCCCGAAAAGTGAAGTCAGCATTGAGAGGTAAGAAGAAATATCTCATTTTTAAAGAAATAAAAGGGTTCTCAACTTCAATTGTTGAGCGGGCAGTCCACCCCTCTGTGTAGTTCTGGCGGGTAATCGACCTTCTTGCTGTGATCTGTTAACTGGTCCGGGAGGGCCATGCGCCAAGGCAATTAAATTGCCAATTTCTGTCAACATTATTTCAAGACAGTGCCTTGAACCTAAATTCAGCAGTTGAAAATCGAAATACCTCTGAAACCCTTGCGATACATGGGTTAGGTCAGTTTTAGTCATTCACCCATTGGGTGAGTGCATCAATAATCCTCAATACCTGTTACTGCAAGGGGTTTAGCAG
>NZ_JAHHPO010000897.1 GCF_024606365.1 Endozoicomonas sp. ONNA2 | reverse complement strand
TAGCTAAATATCCTATTATCGGGATGATCGTTCGACCGATTCTGTCGCCCTGGCGGGAAGTGTCAGTTATCAGAACCACACGCATTCTCAGCCTACGCCTGTTGCAATAAAGACCTGACACTGGTTTTATTTCATCCCTGAGTGGCACAAAATATTTTCACGCGCCATGGGCATTTGTGAGGACTGAAATTCTCGCTAATGTAGCGGTTATTCAATGATCTAAACTCTGAAGAGTTATTCATTAATCGTTCACGAAGAGAGCAGATATCGATGAATGTTAATAATTCTATAGCTATTAATAATTTACCGACTCAGGCTCCCGTTGCTGATGTTAAAGGGGGCTTAAAAGGCGTCTCGGTCACGAAGGCGGATGTTTCCAATCAGCTTCCGGAGGCAAAAGGAGAGGGACCCGGTAAGAAGTCAATAGAGGATTTTAAGAGCATTACCGCTCTTTCTATGGGTGAGGTGAGCAGGCTCCTTACAGGCAATCAAATCGAAATGAAAGCCATTCAGGATGCACTGAATAAGTTTAGACTCGATCCTGACGCTGGAAAAAACTACGAACTAATTCATACGTTAAACCAGTCTGTTGATAAATTGGAATCAACACTGAACGAAAAACTGACTGAAAGAAATAATATGGTAGAAGAACTCTTTGCAGAGGCAGGCAGACCTATTAATCAAAAAGATATGACATATGAAAACCTTCTTGATAACTTGGCTAACGAACTGTCCAAGAAAAGTGACCAGTTTGGTAGTAGCTCGGTGCGTGAAAAAGCAAATAATATTCTAGATTATATCAAGAACGAAATAGCACCACTTGAAAAAACAATCAGTGAAACAAGGCAGCAGATTGAATCAGAAAACACAAAACCTCAAGAACTTAAAAAAATGCTGGAAGATACACAGAATAAAATAATGGAAGAGAGCAGACAAACTATCGACTTTGTAGGTGATAATATCATTAAGGGTTAAGTAGTTAGTTCTCGTTGAAAATACATCAGGTAAACGCCGGAAGGCGCATTTTTTGCCGGAAGCAATCCGTGCCTGAGAGGTTGTCGCAAGTTGTAGCAAAAAGCAGCGTTGATTCTTTTATCATTCCGGGGATAACAAGAAGCACGAGTGATGCAGTCGCGATCCGTTCTATTTTTGCAGGGTCCCCGGGGCCACTCTTCCGGGAACTGGCCCGGGAGTTTTCTGCCCATGGGTATATCACCCATAAGATCAACTTTTTGTTGGCCTTAATGATGATTCACAGATGCTCTACCATTCGGATTATCCCTCAGTGGCGTTATTTATCGAAGAGGTGATTGCTTCCTTTGTGGGCCGTGGCGACCACAGGGATATTCTGGTACTAAAGCATCACCCCATGGACCGGGGATATACCGATTACCATCAGCCGATTGAACAGCTGGCTTTGCCCTACGGTACGGTTGGACGCATCATCTATTGACATGATATCCCGCTACCTGCGCTGTATCACCATACCCGCCCGGTGGTAACGGTCAACACCACGGCAGGGCTTTCTGCACTCCTGCATAATCTGCCGGTGAAAGTGACCGGCAGGGCGTTTTATGATACTGGCTGTCTGACGTCTCAATGCTCCCCGGATCAGTTCTGGAAGGCGCCAGAGCCGGTGCATTCTGAGTTGTTTAACCGGTTGCATTCACTGATTTTCAGGGAGAGTCAGATTAATGGCAGCTTCTTTACTGAGCTGCCGCCGACCTGTCGTAATGCCCGACTGTTTTATGAACAGAGGTTTGCGCCGGTCTCTGCAGCCGATATCGTTAGTGTGGGAAAACCGGTACAAGTGGTCTTTAATGAACGATCAACGGTTGCCTGACTGCTTTTTATTTCATTTAAGAATTTTAATTATCTTAAAGACTTCAAATCGATCTATTTGTATCGCTATCAGGGTTTAAAACTCCGTCAATACTGATAAATATCGCATGAGCAATGCCGTACAGCGATGCTCTTGAGTTTATCAGTAAGGAGTTGCATCAATGGAGAAAGGAACTCTCCGCGGCATTGCCCTGGCGATGGCAATCAACCCCGCTTTATCTTCCGCCGATGACCTCACCCCTGAGGGTGCCTCTGTTGGTTACGGTCACTACCTCGAAAACAAAGCCGAACTGGATGATTACCGGGCCAGCGTGCGCTGGAACTGGAATAAGGCTTGGCTGGAAGACTCTGACACCTGGCGTTTAACTGGTTATTCCGACCTGGCCATCAATTTCTGGATCAGTCGTCTCGGGCCGGAAGATCAGCCCAGCCCCGATGGTGCGGCTAACGTTTATGCCATCAGCTTTTCTCCGGTCTTGCGACTGGAACACAATACCTCCGATGCCATGCGCCTGTTTGTGGATGCCGGTGTGGGCCTTAGTTATCAATCAAAAAAAGATATCGAGAAGAAACTGAAATCCCCCATCAATATGGGCGATCATACCCAGTTTGAAATTCGCACCATGATTGGTTCCCGCTTTGGTGACCAGATGCAGTATGAGGTGTCGGCCGGGTGGTTCCATTACACCAATGCCATCCTCGACAACCAGAAGGAAGCGCTGGATTTTGGGGTACTACAGTTTGGTTACTGGTGGTGAGCTGACTGCGGTAACGCTGCTTACAGTATGGTGGGCGACAGGCAACAACCACTTGGTAGCTAACCATACGGAATCCTATGCCCAGCTGCCCGGGAGGTTTCGGTTGCAAAAATCTGATTGTTCATCATTGGCGAGTATTTATCAGAACTAAAGTTCTATTCCAGCAATGAAATGTCGCCTCTATACAAACCGCCATTGAAATTGTCATCAATGATGAGTATCACTTTCAACAGGATTTTCCTCATCATTATCATTAAGGAATTCTCCTTCCAGCGGAATTAACCCATATATGGGAAATGATTCCATATGCAGTTCACTACATTCAAACCACATGCAATTATAATAATTTTTCATACCAAAAGTAACACTGTGGATGACCATATCTGGACCACCCGTTTTCAGTTGCACGACTTGACCTATAGATGCTTTCATTGCTTATCCTCAGTGATGAGTAATAATAATCTTGGACAATTGAACATTACTTTAGTTCATAATTTGAAAATCAAATTATCATGCCAGGAGGCTGTCCGAGAATAGCGCCCGACTGGGCGTCCCCGTAGCGAGG
>NZ_JAHHPO010000896.1 GCF_024606365.1 Endozoicomonas sp. ONNA2 | reverse complement strand
GGCAAATAGCCCCGCTATTCACCTCACAAAACGAAATTTTTATCCTCAATTTTCTACCATCCTTGCTACGGGCGCTATTCTCGGACAGCCTCCTGGCTGCGGTGAATTTTTTTGATAGTCGAATATTGGAGAAAACATAATATGACAAGGGTGTTTTTTCTCTTCAAAAAGTCACTTTGTAACGTTGGTTTTTCCCTGCTTTTGTTTTACCTGACAGTGGTAAATGCTTCAGCCAGGGATTTAGGCTTGCCAGATTTTGCAACATTATTTGAACAGGCATCTCCAGCAGTGGTTAATATCAGTACTCTGACCACACCAAAAGCAAGACAATCGATATATGGTCCGGGTGGGGATGAGATTCCTGAAATTTTTCGCCGTTATTTTGGTATACCCCTCCCTGATGAAACTCCTTCTGGACGTGCGCAACCATTGTCTCTCGGTTCAGGTTTTATTATCTCATCAGATGGTTACATTCTGACCAATAATCATGTTGTCGAGGGTGCTGACCAGATCATTGTCAGACTTAGCGACAGAAGTGAACGTTCTGCAGAATTAGTCGGTGCAGACAAACGTTCAGATCTGGCGCTGTTAAAAATTCAAAGCGACCGAAGTCTGCCCGTAGTGAGGCTTGGTGACTCTGAGAGTGTTAAGCCTGGTCAATGGGTGGCAGCGATTGGGTCACCGTTTAATTTTGAATATTCGATTACCAAGGGCATTGTCAGCGCCCTGAATAGAAGCCTTCCCAGTGACTCATATGTTCCGTTTATTCAATCGGATGTTCCCATTAATCCGGGGAATTCGGGTGGTCCACTGTTTAATATGAATGGTGAGGTAATTGGCATTAATTCCCAGATTTTTACCCGATCTGGGGGATTTATGGGGCTTTCATTTGCCATACCTGTTGATCATGTTATGTGGGCTGTTGACCAACTAAAAGCGAAGGGTCACGTAACCCGGGGGTGGCTGGGGGTTGCCATTCAGGATGTAGATCGAGATCTGGCAGAATCCTTTGGTCTGGAAAAGCCAATGGGGGCTTTGATCAGTCAGGTGGTTCCTGGCGGGCCTGCGGATAAGGCAAAGCTGCACCCCGGGGATATTATTGTCAGGTTTCATGAAAGGATTATCAACAGTTCCGGCGTATTGCCCATGTCGGTTGGGGTGATCAATCCGGGTGAAAAAGTAAAACTCGAATACATCCGTAATGGCAAGCGCAAGACCGTAGATGTTGAAGTGGGTCAACTGCCGGATGAAAATAGTGCTGCTTCTGAACACAGGGGGAATCAGATTCCTTCTGATAAAAACCCTCTGGGTGTTCAGGTGGCGGAGCTTGACGAGAATTATCGGAGTAAGCTGCGCCTGGCCAAGGATATTCAGGGGTTGGTGGTGATCGGGGTTAACAGGGGAGCTGGTCGCTCTATTGGATTGCGACAGGGTGACGTCATCACGGACCTTAACAATAGTAATGTGACGACGGTAGCAGAATTTAAAAAAGTAGTGACCAGGTTGCCCAGGAATCGCTCAATTTCAATGCGGGTTATTCGGGGCGGAAACCCCGGTTACATCACTTTCCGGTTGCAGGAGTAATGAAATATAACAGCACGGTATCTGGCCATGGAGTACAGTGCCGACATGTTATAGAATATTACGGAATCATTTTCACAGGTCAGGCGTGTTTATCACTGCCGCTGCTGTTGGGCGGTCTATTCTCAGTCAGCCTCCCGGTTCAAGACGGTCCCCGCGATTGCGGGGACCGCTTTTTGTGACGTTTTTATAGTAGATGCTATTGTGAGCGACCTAAGCTTAATCAGGAACTTTTCCATCATTGCCCATATTGACCATGGGAAATCGACCCTTGCTGACCGTTTTATCCAAACCTGCGGTGGGCTCAGTGATCGTGAAATGCAGGCCCAGGTGCTTGATTCCATGGAGCTTGAACGGGAGCGTGGAATCACCATCAAGGCTCAGAGTGTCACGCTGGATTACCATGCAAAAGATGGGAATACCTATCAACTGAATTTTATCGATACCCCGGGGCACGTCGACTTTTCCTATGAAGTTTCACGTTCCCTGGCTGCCTGTGAAGGTGCTCTTCTGGTGGTGGACGCGGCTCAGGGAGTCGAGGCACAATCCGTTGCAAACTGTTATACCGCCATAGAGCAAGGGCTGGAAGTCATGCCAGTGCTTAACAAAATGGATCTGCCCCAGGCAGAGCCGGACAGGGTCTCTCAGGAAATTGAAGAAATTATCGGTATTGACGCAACGGATGCCGTGCGCTGCTCTGCCAAAAGCGGGTTGGGTATTGAAACTGTTCTTGAACGACTAGTGTCCACTATTCCAGCCCCTGAAGGTGATGTTAATGGACCATTGCAGGCGCTGATCATCGATTCCTGGTTCGATAACTATCTGGGTGTGGTTTCTCTTGTGCGGGTTAAAAACGGTACGTTGCGCAAGGGAGAAAAGATTGTCGTTAAATCCACCAAACAGTCTTATGTTGTCGATAATGTTGGTATTTTTACCCCAAAACGGACGCCCACCGGGGTTCTTAAAGCCGGTGAGGTGGGTTATGTGGTTGCCGGTATCAAGGATATCCACGGTGCTCCAGTCGGTGACACCCTGACTCATGTGAAAACTCAGGATATTGAGGCCCTGCCGGGCTTTAAACAGGTCAAGCCGCAGGTCTATGCAGGTTTGTTCCCGGTCAGCGCCGATGACTTTGAAGATTTTCGTGACGCCCTGGAAAAACTGAGTCTGAACGATGCTTCCCTGTTTTACGAGCCGGAGAGCAGTGATGCGCTGGGCTTTGGTTTCCGCTGTGGCTTTCTGGGCATGCTGCATATGGAGATCATCCAGGAGCGGCTTGAGCGGGAATACGACCTGGACCTGATTACCACTGCACCCACGGTAATCTATGAGTGTCATATGAAAAATGGCAGTGTTGTGGAAGTTGATAACCCTTCCAGATTGCCTGACCCCGGGGGTATTGACGAAATTCGTGAACCCATCTGCCGGGCAAATATTCTGGTACCCCAGGAATACCTTGGTAATGTAATATCTCTCTGTGTTGAGAAGCGTGCCGTACAAAACGATATGCAGTTCACGGGTGGACAGGTCTCGCTGACCTACGATATTCCGATGAACGAAGTGGTGCTCGATTTCTTTGACCGTCTGAAATCGGTGAGCAGGGGTTTCGCCTCTCTGGACTACGCTTTTGATCGTTTTGAAACCGCTAATATGGTCCGGGTGGATATTCTTATCAATGGTGAAAAAGTCGATGCGCTGGCGGTTATAGTTCACAGGGATCATGCCGTTGCCCGAGGGCGGGTTCTGACGGAAAAAATGAAAGAGATCATTCACCGTCAGATGTTTGATGTTGCCATTCAGGCGGCCATTGGTGGGCAGATTATTGCCCGGACAACGGTAAAGGCGCTCAGAAAGAACGTGACTGCAAAATGCTATGGTGGTGACGTGAGTCGCAAGCGTAAGCTACTGGAAAAACAGAAGGCTGGTAAAAAACGTATGAAGCAGGTTGGACGTGTGGAAATTCCCCAAGAGGCTTTCCTGGCTGTTCTAAAGGTCGACAAATAATTCACCATTGATTATATAACCTACTTTTGGTTAACACGATAAGCCGGACTGTCGGCTGTTTTGTGCTGTGAAACTCTCAATTTGGATGTTGTCAATACAGTTTCACCTAATTGTTCAGGTCTGATAAAACAGGTTTAGAGAAAAATAGCCATGGACTTTAACTTTCCACTGCTATTGGTACTGTCGGTTGTTGTTACAGGTATCATCGCACTTATTGATCGACTCTTTCTGTTACCAAAGCGAAAGGCTGCTGTTGCCAGTGCCGAGGGAGGCGATGATGACGCCCTTGAGAAACTGCCCGGGGAACCGGCAATTGTTGAGACCGCCAAGTCTATCTTTCCGGTTTTACTGTTTGTTCTGGTTATTCGATCTTTTTTGTTTGAACCTTTTCAAATTCCATCCGGTTCCATGATTCCGACCTTGGAAGTGGGGGATTTTATTCTTGTTAATAAATACAGTTATGGTTTGCGTTTGCCAGTGTCAGGCACCAAGGTGCTTGCTATCGGTGAGCCTGATCGTGGTGATGTGATGGTGTTTAAACAGCCAGGGAAAGAAAATATTAACTTCATCAAACGTGTTATCGGTTTACCCGGCGATGTCGTGAGATATATGAATAAACGGCTGACAGTGAACGGCCGCGCGGTTCCTGAAGAGTTCGTGGCACAGCTCAGTGATGCCCGATCCACTTACCGTCTCTACAACGAGGGAGATGAGGGCAAGCGTTACCAGGTTCGAAAAGAACTCACCAGTAATGATTTTCGAGCTGAAGGTGAATGGGTTGTGCCTGACGGCATGTACTTCGTCATGGGGGATAACCGTGACCGAAGCAATGACAGCCGATATTGGGGCTTTGTCCCTGAAGAGAATATTGTGGGTAAGGCGGTTTACATCTGGATGTACTGGCCAAGCTGGACTCAACTTCCCGGTTTCAAGAACAACGGGGTGATTGAGTAAGGAAATGTCATTTAGTTGCTTCGGTAGGTTGTTTACCTGTTAATTGGTGGACTATTGTTGTCTTTGGTGGTTAAGGTTACCCGCGAAAACGGTGCTGTTGCACCAGGAGGCTGTCCGAGAATAGACTGCCCTACTCGGCAACTGCTCCTGCGTTGCTCTA
>NZ_JAHHPO010000895.1 GCF_024606365.1 Endozoicomonas sp. ONNA2 | reverse complement strand
TAAGAGCTGTAGAAATATGGAACTATGGTTTACCAGTACTTTTTGAGAAGTTACGATGTTATGTTGGATAGCTTTGTCTGCTACCATTTTGCGCAGTTCCTTTGCTCTGATCACACCGCATCGTTACAAAATCGTTTTTCGTTCATTAACGAAATGAAATCCCATGAAAAAATTCTTGGAGATAAATATTCTTCGATTTTTCCAGTAGAAATACAGGATGGTGTTTACAGGATCAAGAACAAGAATCAAGAGAGTGTTGAGGTGAGGTGGCCGCATCAGGTGTACAAAAATTCAGTTTGTATCGAAGAAATACCCGGTTTTAGTTTACTTTCGTTATGTGAAAGAAATGATAATGCAACTAACTATTCTGAAAGACAAATCAAATTGGAGCATAGTAAACCTGAAGCCGCCACTGAGAGTATCGAGGAGCATAATACCCTGAAAGCCGGAACTCGATTGTTGTTTTACAGGCATCAATTTAATGCAAGAACCAAATCTCTGTGCCACTCGGGTGTTTACCTGGGCGAAGGTTATTTCATTGCCAAGGAAGGTCCTGCTAATGTGGTGGTCACCACGATTGCTCATTATATGGAAAATTTACGAAAGTCATACGGACATGACCAGCTAATTTATGCGGCTCTCCCCATTGTTTGTGATGGCTCCTCATTTTATGGCCCCCTTGCCTGAATCTCTATGAGGCAAGGCGTTATGAAGTGACATGGCCCGGGAGGCTTTCCGAGAATAGACTGCCTTTTCTGCCATTCTCGCTACGGGCGCTATTCTCGGACAGCCTCCCGGGACCATTCGATATTAAGCCAGTTCTTTTCAGCTACCTTATGTATGCTCCTTAACATGATTGGCCAGATCAAGAATGACGTGACGGATATGGTGGTCATCCAACTCATAGAGTACCTGCTTTCCCTTGCGGGTTGATTTCAGGATTCTGGCTTCTCGCAAACTGCGCAGATGATGACTGGTTAAAGGCTGTGACATGCCCGAAATATCCGATAGACAGCATACCGGCTGTGGTTCTTCAAGACAGGCAGTGACCAGTTGCAGTCTTTTCGCGTCACCGAGCAGCTGGAAAATTTTTGCCAGTCGCCCCATGTCATGTTCAGACAGCTCAGGTAGCAGAGAACAACAGGTTTGGTGCATATCGACCATAGGCTTGTCCGAACCTTAAGAAATAATTATTGGTAATGGTATTGCGCTAAGAAGACTGAGTCTATTTTCCTGAGTTTGTAGCGAGGAGGCTGTCCGAGAATAGACTGCCCTACACGGCAACTGCTCCTGCGTTGCCCTACCTCCTGCATCCATGCAGTCGTGCGGTGGCAGCAAATTGGTCTAAAAATTTCCGCTTTTTATCCTCAATTTATCGCTATCCTCGCTACGGGCGTTATTCTCGGACAGCCTCCTGGAACTGAGAGGTATTCAGAGTACGGCAAGACAATGATTGTTCAGCCAGGACTTCCGGCAAAAAGAGGTTTAAAAGGAAAACAAACAGATGACTTTGCAAGCTGTGTGGAAAATAGCTTTATGTAACTTCCATATTCCCAGAGTTGCCTGGCCGCCTTTCCGATATTACTCCGGATTTGGCTGATCTTCTAAGCTTTCTGGTATCCTTGTTGGTGCTGCTTCCGCAAAAAAAACACCTTGTAAGACTATCTGCTTGTTACTGCCGACTGCTTATTGTTCTTGTTATAAAACACTTCTGATTAGTCGGCACCAAACCCTGTTGTTATTCTTATGGTGGGCGTTTTGTTCTTGTTACTTTAGCTAATACAACTACCGTGCCAAAAATAAGGATAACCCTCGGATCCCTTACTATACGCAGTTTCCGAAAGGCGGTGTTTTTTTGTGACTAAATAATGCACAGGATACAGGTTTCTATTTGTTACCTGGTTCCCACCAAATGTGACACTGCTCCTTGCAGGGTAACAAATGTTGTTTCTTTGCCTGGGAGGCTTTCTGAGAATAGGCGTCCCTGGACGGCAACTGCTCCTGCGTTGCTCTACCTCCTGCATCCATGCAGTCGTGTGGTGGCAGCAAATTGGTCTAAAAAGTCGGAAATTTTTATCCTCAATTTTCTGCCATCCTCGCTTCGGGCGTTATTCTTGGACTAAGGATGAAATCCAGCAAATCGTTCAAATAGCCTGTTATTTCGACAGTTGCTGCCGATACATGTTTGAATTTCGGTTATTCCGTTTGTCCTGTTCCTGCACTGAGGATTATCCTCTGTGCCCCTGCTGACAATGGCTGTCATATCAGTATTTCTGGTTGCACTTTTGTTGAAAAATACGGCTGAACAACGTAGGAAAACAATGAGCGAACACCACCAAAGCATCCATACTGGCCTCACCGGACGATTGTTGCTGGAGAACTCCCTGCTGAATAAAGGGACCGCTTTTTCTATGGAGGAGCGCAGCGAGCTGGACCTTCACGGTCTTCTGCCTCCGAGGATAGAGTCGATGGAGGAACAGTGTCGTCGGGCTTACAAGTCTTTCTCCGTCAAGCCTACGCCGATACTGAAGCATATCTACCTGCGCTCATTACAGGATACCAACGAAACCCTGTTTTATGCGCTTTTACAACGCCATCTTCAGGAGATGCTGCCGATCATCTACACGCCGGTTGTAGGGCAGGCCTGCCAACGCTTCAGTGACCTCTACCGTCGACCAAGAGGTATTTACATTTCCTGGCCCCAGCGTGAGCATATTTCAGCTATGCTGGCCAACTTCAAGCGTAATATTGACGTGATTGTTGTCACTGATGGTGAGCGTATTCTGGGTCTGGGCGACCAGGGTATTGGTGGTATGGGTATCTGTATTGGCAAGCTGTCTCTCTATAGTGCAGTGGGTGGCATCGCACCGAACAAAACACTGCCTATCGTACTGGATTGCGGCACGAATAACCGACAATTACTGAATGACCCTAATTACCTGGGGTGGCGTCATGAGCGTATAGAAGACGATGAATACTATGCGTTCGTGGACGACTTTATCCGTGCGCTGAAACGTCGTTGGCCAAAAGCGTTGTTACAGTTTGAGGACTTTGCCATCAACCATGCAACACCACTGCTGGAAAAATACCGGGATGAGCTTTGTTCTTTCAATGATGATATTCAGGGTACCGCCGGTGTTACTGCCGCATCACTGCTGGCGGCGGCCAAAGCCGCAGGCAAGTCCATTGAGGAGATGACAATTGCCTTCCTTGGTGCCGGCTCAGCCGGTTGCGGTATTGCCGAGCAGCTAATCCGCCTGATGGTTGGCCGGGGGCTCAGTGATGAACAAGCTCGTCGGCGGATCTTCATGGTTGACCGCCATGGCGTACTGAATGACCAGATGCAAGAATTGCGGCCATTCCAGCAGCGGCTGGTACAAAGTTGTGAAGAACTTCGTCAATGGGGTTTTGGTGGGAATCCCGGATTGTCAGACGTTGTCACCCACGCCAGGCCTGATGCTATCATCGGGGTATCAGGTCAGCCAGGCCTGTTCACTCGGGAAGTCATTGAGAAAATGGCTGAGAACCATGAGCGCCCCATTGTCTTCCCACTGTCGAACCCCATCAGCCAGGTTGAAGCAATACCGAAAGATATTATTCGCTGGAGTGAAGGCCGAGCGCTGGTTGCTACTGGCAGCCCATTTGAACCGGTTGAGTACAATAGAAACCGGTACCCCGTCGCACAATGTAACAATATCTACATCTTTCCAGGGCTGGGTCTTGGTGTCTTGGCCAGCGATGCTGAAAGAGTATCCGATGGTATGCTGGATGCGGCCGTCGAAACTCTGGCCAAGGCTTCTCCAGCGGTTATGAATCCGAAGGCCGCTCTTTTGCCAGAATTGAACCATATTCACCAGGTGACCTGTGATATAGCGATTGCCGTAGCCAAAAAGGCGCAGGAAGAGGGGCTGGCACCAAAATGTGAACAAGCTGCATTGGCAGCCAGAGTCAGAGGCAAGCGTTGGAGCCCTGAATATCGCCGAGTTTATCTATCTTATTCTTGAAAGTAGTATCTGGATGTACAACACAGTATAGAAAAGAATAAACAGTTAAGTTTACAAGCTATCAGGCATCTTTATTCTTATTATTGAATGACAAATGTCTTGCATATTCAGATGTTTTCCTGATGGTGCAGTCTCGGAAAAAAACTGCCGCAATCTTGTTAACATCCAATCAATTATCAGTTGGTGTCCTTTAGTATTCTACAAACTTATCTGCTTTAGTCACTGACCTGTTGCTTTTGTTATTAGTGGTCAGGACTTGCCATTTTATTGTTATTGTATGGCGTTTTTTGTTTACGACTGGTCACAGACAAACGGTGTGCCAATAACACGTATAATTGATTTAATCATTGAAATTTAAAGTTATAATTTTTTAAAGTACCTTTCGGTTTATTCCATGGATAAAGGACGGTCTGTTACTTGTTGAGTACTGTGTTTAGAATATTGTAACCCGGGTAACAGACTAACATGGTTCAAGACTTATGCACTTCTATACGACTGATTAGCCCTTCGTTAGAGAAAAAAATCCTTTCTACACCAGATACCTTTACAGATTCATCCGATTCAATATCAGTTCCTGTTCTGATAAATTCAAGTTCCACACAACAACCGTTCAGGCTGCGGTAGCTGTTGACATACCAGTTCACGTCGGGAATTTTTGCAAAAAAATTGGTCATCATATCGAGAATAACGGCCTTTCCCTGGAAGTCACCAAGAAAAGCAGAGTAGTAGCTGGCACTTTCATCAATCATCACAGATATCCAGTCCAGCCTGTGCGCATTGGACAGAGCAATATAAGCTCTGGCAGCTTCAATTTGTTCATCGTTGGTCATAATTTGAGATGCCAATGGTTTGTGAGTGGATACCGAAAGTTCACAACGTACCACCAAGAGGTTGTCCGAGAATAAACTGCCCTGCGCGGCAACTGCTCCTGCGTTGCTCCAGGAGGCTGTCCGAGAATAGCGCCCGTAGCGAGGATGGCAATAAATTGCTCTAAAAAATACCTGCTTCTTCGTCAAATAGCCCCGATATTCTCCTCAGAAGCAGAAATTTTTAGCCACAATTTCTCACAATCCTCGCCACCGGCGCTATTCTCGGTCAGCCTCCTGGCCCGACATATTGACCTGCTTCACGTTGTCACACGCTGTGAATCTGGAGGTTATGGTAGAAAGGTAGTCCAATAAAAAGTTTATAGAATGAAAATAAGCAGCCAATTCAAATTTTATAGCCAAACTCTTTGCCGTGAAAAATATTTTGCTTAACCATTTTTCATCGCTGAGGGTGGCGCAAAATATTTTTACGCGCTATGGGCATTGGTGTAGATTACCTGTTACTGAGTTTACCCTCTGCCGACTGTAACTCCAATACGTAACAAATTTGAACTGGATTAGTCATGCCAATATTTCCGATAGTTAATGAATAAAGTTGCTCATTTTGCGCTATAGGTATCAAATGCACATTGAAACTTTAATTTGGACAGTTTGACCTTATCTCAGGACAATAAAATGACGACATCAAACCACTTTGACTATCTGGTAATCGGCGGCGGCAGCGGTGGTATCGCTTCAGCAAATCGTGCAGCTATGTACGGAAAAAAAGTGGCGCTGGCAGAGGCAAAACTATTGGGAGGAACCTGCGTAAACGTGGGGTGTGTTCCCAAAAAAGCCATGTGGTTTGCTGGACAAATTGCTGATGCCTGCCGTTATGGGCCTGACTACGGCTTTGATATCAGTATTGACCAGCAATTGAATTCATTTAGCTGGAGTAAGCTCGTCGAAAGTCGGGAGGCCTACATTAGTCGTATACATGCTTCTTATGAACGAGTCCTGAGTAACAATCAAATTACCGTAATAAACGGCTATGCACGCTTTATTGATGCCAAAACGGTAGAGGTGAATGGTGAGCATTACACAGCAGACCATATCACCATCGCAACCGGTGGCGAGCCAATGATTCCAGACGTTCCCGGTGCCGAATACGGTATTGATTCGGATGGATTCTTTAAGCTGACTGATCGTCCCGGAAAAGTGGCGGTATTGGGTGCAGGCTACATTGCTGTTGAGTTGGCCGGTGTATTACACGCTCTGGGCAGTGAAACCCATTTGCTGGTTCGTAAACACAAACCATTGCGTAATTTTGAAACGATGTTGTCAGACACGCTGGTAGAAGTAATGGAGTCCGAAGGTCCTCAGCTTCATACCCATTCAGTACCTCAAAAAGTTGTGAAAGAAGACGATGGAAGTCTGACTGTTTATTTGAAAAACGGTAGCTCATTAAATGTTGATACCGTGATCTGGGCCATTGGCCGAAAGCCGCATACTGCTGGTATTAATCTTGATTTAGCAGGTGTTGCGGTGGACGCCCGGGGTTACATTCCGGTTGATAAATACCAGAATACCAATGTTGCTGGCATTTATGCCGTGGGTGACAACATCGGCAAGGTTGAATTGACTCCGGTTGCTGTTGCAGCGGGTCGTCGCCTGTCAGAGCGCCTGTTCAATAATAAACCCGATGAGCATTTGAATTACGATAATGTGGCCACGGTTGTCTTCAGTCACCCTCCTATCGGAACAGTAGGTTTAACTGAACTGGCTGCTCGTGAGCAGTACGGTGCTAATAATGTCAAAGTGTATACCAGCCAGTTCACTGCGATGTACAGTGCCTTGACCAGTCATCGCCAGCCATCAAGAATGAAACTGATAACTGTGGGGACAGAGGAAAGAATCGTCGGTATCCACGCCATTGGGCATGGTGCAGATGAAATGCTCCAGGGTTTTTCCGTGGCGTTAAAGATGGGGGCTACCAAGGCTGACTTTGACAGCACTGTTGCCATTCACCCAACCTCCGCTGAAGAATTTGTCACTATGCGGTGAGCCTATTGGTGGAAGATTAAAAAGAACTTGGGCTTAGAGTGAATAGGCTTGGATACTTAACAGATAAAGGCGAAAAATGCCCGCTCCGAACCCGCTAAAGTTTGGAGTCGCCACGCTCACTCAAGAACAGAAAACTATCCTCGGCAAGCTGGACTATCACATCTCTTTACTGGCTGTCACGCCACCCTCAAGATTAGCACCAACGTTTTGTTAACTGCTCGACGCCAGCATGACCACTGCCGAGGGCCTGGGAGGCTGTCCGAGAATAGACTGCCCTACTCGGCAACTGCTCCTGCGTTGCTCTA
>NZ_JAHHPO010000894.1 GCF_024606365.1 Endozoicomonas sp. ONNA2 | reverse complement strand
TCACAAAACCGAATTTTTATCCTCAATTTTCTGTCGTCCTCGCTACGGGGACGCCTAGTCGGGCGCTATTCTCGGACAGCCTCCTAACCTGAATATTTCACAAACGATTCTACAGCTCGAATAATTGATGTTTTTTTGAACAAACATGGCCTGTCAGATCGTAGCAGTGTATTTCTCTGCGGTGATATTCCGTCCGGCCATCGCTTTGCTTCAGAATTTAAAAGCGTCTGCTATTTCATTGCTCACTGTAGAAGGCAGGCCGATGGATAATGGGCCCCATTTTCCAGAAGGTATTCCTCGCACGCGGTGTGACCATTCATGTTAGCCAAGTCGAGAGCCGTCCAGCCTTCCTTATTCTCCTCATTGACCAGGGTGTGGGAAATGTTCAGCAGTGCCTTGACGGTATCTGTGTAGCCATTAAAAGCAGCTAAGTGGAAAGCTGTATTGCCTTTGTTATCCTTATCGTTGATCAGTGTCCTGGAAATATCCAGCAATGCATTGACGGTATCTGTGTTGCCATGAAAAGCAGCGAAGCAGAGAGCCGTAATGCCCTGGTTATTCTCCTCATTAATCAGGGTGGGGGAAATGTCATGCAACGCCTTGACGGTCTCTGTGTGGCCATTAAGAGCAGCCAAGTGGAGGGCCGTATTGCCATTGTTATCCCCCTCTAAGATCAGGGTGCGGGAAATGCCCCGAAATGCCTCGACGGTCTTTGTGTGGCCATTAAGAGCAGCCAAGTGAAGAGCCGTATTGCGATCGCTATTCTTAATATTGACCTCGATGTCGCGATGCTCCAGCAGCTTCTTGACGGACTCTGTGTGGCCATGGCGGGCAGCCAAGTGAAGAGCCGTATTGCCTGTGCTTTTATCATGGGTGTATACACCGGCGTAACTGGCAACGTTTTGGATAATGTCTGAAACGCCGAATGTGGAAAAAAACCGGGAGCCTCGCAGATAGTGTAAGTCTTCTCATTGACCTTGATACCGGTAGCGTTCACTAAGGTTTTGACGGACTCTGCATCACCTCGAAAGGCAGCGAAGTGGAGAGCCGTCAAGCCATTGCTATCAGCGGCGTTGATATCCGCTCCTGCATCGATCAGCCATGTCAGGCGCTCAGATTTGCCCCAAAAGGCAGCTATCATCAAAGGCGTGGTGCCGACTTCATCAGTGACATTAATTTTCACTCCTTCGGTATTAATCAGCTCTTTCAAACAACTTGTGTCGTTTTCTTTTTCGATAGTATAGTGTTTGGGTGGCCTGCCGGTAATGAGGGTTTCATTGATCTTTATGTGCATGGCAAAACATTGTGCTTCGCCCTCATTTATGCTGATTTTGGTGGCTATATGCAGGGCTGTTTCATCGTTCTTATTGGTGGCATTCAATTTTGCTCCCTTTCTAATCAGCTGTTTCAGGCAATCGAGATGACCGTTATAAACGGCCAGCTGCAGGGCTGTTTCGTCGTTCTTATTGCGGGCATTGATACTCACTTCGTTGGTTGCAAGCAGCTTTGCCAGACATCTGCCATGCCCGTTGGCAGCGATGATATGCAGCGGCGTTTGACCTTCCCCGTCGGGTTCATTGATGTATGTCAGATCGTACAGGTGATGGAAAAATTCCCAATTATCTTCTCTGGCAGCAGTGTGCAGTACGGTAATAATATTTGCTCCTTGTTGTTCCAGAACGTCCCGGCCCTTGATGTTTTCCGTCTGAACAGCGATGTGCAAGGCACCGTTAAGGTCGTTCGCTCCCTCTGTGATCAGGATTTCAAGGCATTCCGTTTTCCCCCGCTCGGCAGCAGCGCACAGGGCACCGTTAAGGTCGTTCGCCCCCGCTGTGATCAGGATTTCAAGGCATTCCGTTTGCCCTCGTTCGGCGGCTTCGCGCAGGGCACTATTAAGGGCA
Organism: Endozoicomonas sp. ONNA2; assembly: GCF_024606365.1. Classification (GTDB taxonomy): domain Bacteria; phylum Pseudomonadota; class Gammaproteobacteria; order Pseudomonadales; family Endozoicomonadaceae; genus Endozoicomonas. The sequence goes on along the minus strand of NZ_JAHHPO010000894.1, from coordinate 3,478 downwards.
AGTTGGCCAGGTTGAGTGCTGATAAGGTATTCAAGAAGTTCAGCTTTGCCCTCCTGGACAGCGGTGCGCATTACGTTACTGATATCCCCCCCGGCCTCGGTCAGCATTTGCAAGTAATCGGTGCGGCGTTGCTGGGCAGCAATGTGCAGGGGTGTCTTACCATGGTGATCGGCAGCATTGGGATCAGCACGACTATTGATCAGGGCCCGGACACAATCATCATGACCGTTATGGATGGCGACAGCTAACGGGTATTCAGGATGACCGGTGAGTACCGAATGGTAAGTCCGATTTGCCAAAGCATCGTTTACGTGCAGCAGCATTTTCAGTGTTTCCAGATCCCCGGTACGACAGGCACGAAACATCAAGGATTCACAATAAAGTGATTCGTCGTCAAGCTCCCTGATATCGTTCAGGCGAATCAATGGCAGTGCCGGTTGCATGCATTCACCGCATTGGCGTTCATGAAGCTCTTTGTCCTTCTGATTTTCAACGTTTAGCCATTGGGTGATGCATTCGAGATGGAAAACATGGGGTATCGGTTTGCAAGAGGTTCTGACCAGTGAACGCCCACCAAATTGTCCTCTGATATGCCCGTCGTCGCTCTTACAGGTAGAGCAATCAAAAGAGATACCTGTCGTGTTGCCTCTGACATCATTCATTGCTTTGGCCCGCTTTATGACTCAAGACTGAGGATAGGACAAAAATCAGTAGAGAAAGTTTCATATAACAGAAATTTGAACAAGACGATTGTCGTAAAAACCCCGGGACAGGCGAGGTACGTTTGTTAACCGGGATTCAAGTGACGGCAACCATAAACATCTGGCAGCAATTCAAAGCCCTGATTCCTGTGGGCGTCCGAGACGTTGCCACCATCACCGCCAACAATGGCAATGTCACCGTCAGGTCGAACTCTGGGATGGTTCGGTTATTACGGTTAAAGGTCGTGGTTACAAGAAGTCTCACTTCAGGATTATGGTGTATTTGCTGATAGGTAAACCGGATTTCACCACAGTTAATAAAGCCTGATTACCCAGTTAAAATTTAAAAGGAGCCGCTATTTTATGGCTCACTGTATAAGGCAGCCCGATTGATAATGGGCCTCATTTTCTTTCTTCCTAAGGAGTTCCTCTTTTTTATTCCTAAGGAGTTCCTCGCACTCAGTGTTACCATGCTTGTTAGCCAAGTCAAGAGCCGTCAAGTCTTTGTTATTCTTAACATTGACTTGGATGCCGTCAGCATCAAGTAACGCCTTGACGGACACTATGTCGCCCTTGGAGGCAGCAAAATGGAGAGCCGTATTGCCATCGTTATCCTTCTTATTGACTTCGATACCCTGAGCGCCCAGTAATGCCTTGACCGACTCTGCACAACCGTCTCTGGCAGCTAAGTGGAGAGCCGTCTGCCAACTGTTATTCTTCTCATTGACTTTGACTTTGATATGCTGAGGAGCGGCCAGTAACGCCTTGACCAAATCTGCAAAGCTTTGTTTAGCAGCAAAGTGAAGAGCCGTTGCGCCTTTATTGGTCTTCTTGTTCACATCAATGCCGTTTTTCTTCAACAACTTCTTGATGGACTCTGCACAGCCGCTTTCGGCTGCGACATGGAGAGCCGACCAGCCGGAGCTATCAGTGGTATTTATATCCACTCCGTTATCAAGCAGCTTTTTCAGGCATTTGGTATGGCCACCTTCAACGGCGATATGCAGTGGCGTTTTACCATCGTTCTTTCTAGCATTGACAACAGCCCCAGCCTTGATCAAAAGTTCCATACATTTGACGCTATTTTTCTCATCAGTTAATTGGAGAGCCAAGTGGAGAGCCGTTGCGCCTTTGTTATTCTTCTTGTTCACATCGATGCCATTATCCTTCAACTTCTTGATGGACTCTGCACAGCCGCTTTCGGCAGCGACATGGAGAGCCGTACAGCCGGAGCTATCCGTGGTATTTATATCCACTCCATCGTTATCAAGCAGCTTGTCCAGGCAATTGGCACAGTCACTTTTTTTATCGGCGATATGCTGTGCAGCGGCGATATGCAGTGGCGTTTTACCATCGTTCTTTCTAGCATTGACGTTAGCCCCGTTATTGATCAAGGCTCCCAAACATTTTTCCCGATTTTTCAAAACAGCGAAGTGCAAAGCCGTATATCCGTCCTTATTGGCAGTGTTAATATTCCAGCTGTGATTCAAGTGGATTAATTTTTCGTAAGAAATACTTGGGTCTTTAAACAATTCCTTCACATATTCGATTATGCCCCTGGCAAAAAAATACGGGCTTTTCCATAAAGCTGACATTATAATGTCCATTGTGTTCTGATTTCGGAACCATAAATCAATCACCTCTTTCACGCATTCGAAAGGCCCCTTTTGAGTAGCAATATGTAGGGGAGTGTTACCGTTCTCGAGACAAATTGAGTTTCCCATTTTTCCAGCAATTTTTTGACCTGCCAAGTAAAACAAGTATGTTGTAGTAACTCCTAATACTAAAGAAATACATTCACTAATATATGGAGGACAAGCTGAAATACCCCACGAATACGCTAGATATGCAGAACCAACGGCACACATAACCGCCCCTTTAGGAAATCCAGTAATACACATATTCGCAATTTCACCCACAATTGCACAAAGTGCAACAACCTTTGCACTAACAACTGCCGCTTTAATTGTGGTGAATCCAGCTGCCACTCCACCCGTCACCATTGCTAATGGGGTACACACTCTTTTATGTTCATCAACGTGACTTTGAATAGCTTTCGTCAAAGTCATGAAGCATTGGGTATAGCGATCAAGATCGTCTTTACTAGTAGCAGCTGCATCAGCTGCAGCTACAGCTATAGCTTCAAGAGCGGTGGTGCAATTACCGCCAGGTTTCAGCTTAAGCCACATCTCAAGAGCTTCTGGATTTAGATCCTTCGTTTGACAGACATTATCTAACAATGAATTGGGATCTTTAAGTAAGGGCATACTTGGTCCACAACGACAACTCCTTTCATTCAATGATTTACCCGGCTTCAGATAGTCGTATAAACAATCCAAGTGACACGCTGGGTGGTTTTTGCACCCTGTTTTGACCAATAAGTGCTTACCCAATTGACCTTTTCTGGCTGTATCGGTGCAGAAAGCGCATGGCCCAGATTCTGGAAATCCTGAAATTCTGCTGGTAGCGTCCATTGAATCACTCCATTTTTAGCAGCGAAGCTGTTGTCAAACAATTAATCTGATGATTAAGCAACCCTACAAAACAGGTCGATCGAGCAGTGTTTGGTCGTCAAAACTAACTTGAATTTATGTTCAGCAATTTATCAAACAGCCTGTATGTCAGAATAAAGTTTGCATTCATCTTTTTAATTCCCCTCAATACTGATACTCGGAACGTCTCCAGTAGATAGTGTATTTGGGCTTTGCGCTGCTTGTTTTTAGAAGTTTTTTCAGGCAACTAAGGTAGACTTGATTTATTTAAGGAGTTAATAATAT
>NZ_JAHHPO010000893.1 GCF_024606365.1 Endozoicomonas sp. ONNA2 | reverse complement strand
AGAGCAACGCAGGAGCAGTTGCCGCGTAGGGCAGTCTATTCTCTGACAGCCTCCTTGCATGCCTTTGATATTGAACAGGCATGAATGCCATGAAAATCAACCTGCACGACAGTTTTATACAGACTACACTGCTGGTTTACAGTCGCTGTTGAGATGAGTCATGTTTTATGAATGAGTATTCATCTTTGCTGTTACACAGCATAGAACTGGCAAGGCAGAGTGCTGATCATGGCCAGTTGCCATTTTCAGCACTGCTTGCCCAGGAAGGTCGTGTAGTTTTAGAGGCAGGAAACACGTCCATTGCCGATAATGATGTGACCCGACATTCAGTGATGAATCTGATTTCCAGGGCTCATCAGACACTCACCCCGCATGAACTGGAGCAGTGCATACTGTTCACAAACTCTGAGCCCTGTGCCATGTGTTCTGGCGCTATTTACTGGGCAGGTATTTCTAAAGTGGTCTTTGGTTGCAGTGGCAAAACACTCCAGCAAATGTCAGGACAGTCTATTGATGTGGGTTGTAATGAGATTTTTAAATGCTGTCACCCGACCATTGATGTTGTTGGCCCGATTGACGAAGAGCGGGCCTCTGAGCTGATCATGGAGTTCTGGCCGCACCCGTCATGATGGTGTGAAAGTGGTGGTTGTGTGTTAAGCCGATAGCAAATGGAGCACGCTTCCTATGCTCCATTTGGAGTCAACGGTCTCCTTTCAGCTTACGCTTGAGAATAGCGTAAATTTCCTGTTGATCCCTGTTGTGGATAAACCGAAGTGCTTCTCGCAGGGTTGGCAGACTTCCGGCAATCATCGGACAGTCCAGGAGTTTTTCAAGCTCTTCCATGTGCTGGATATCCGGGCGTACCTGTTTGATCGGTGTCTCGTTAATCTCAGGGCTGCCTATCACCAGCTCTGCAAGACTGATCTGATGCAACAGGCTTTTAATACTGATCAGCGCGAAAGCAAGGTGCAGACGTGAATGCGGGAATGGGTTGTTGTAGCCGTAGCAGATCATCCGGCTGTACATCTCAATTTGCACTAGTGTGCTGTCATGGCAACCCAGAGGGTTATCGATACTATCCATATTGTGCAGGCAAACCATATCCTGGCTCATGTCCTCTATGGTTAACTTCTGCTGTCCGAAAGATGGCCTGATCGATTCCATGGCGGTACTCCACTGAAAGTTATTTTCAGTCTTTTATATCATTGATTTTGCAAAAGATTGTCTAACAACGCGGGCAGTATTGCTGACAGAATAACTTCGCGGCAGTTGTAAAGTTACGAAAATGGGCGACTGCCCGAACAATCCCTTTCCGTCGGCAACATGGAAGAGAGTAGTTGGATGAGTAGGCAAGGCTGACAATAATACCTGATCATCGTTGTTTATTTCATATTTTTATATATTTTGCACACTCTCAATGATCAGGGGTATGCAGGGCAGGTTGGGCACTGTCGTGAAATAAGTGGCGTTACCCGAATATCCGGAACCGCTTGTGCTTTTTCTGGTAGGGGGCCCGACCTTATCCCGGACTGAGTAAAATGATGAGGTTGTTCTTAAAGATGATTATAACCAGAAGATTCCTTTTCATCTCCGGGTTCCTGAACCGGGTGCTTGTCAAAGTAAACAAGGCAACGCTTCAGGTCATCAACCAGCAGATCGGCCAGATCACGGCTGAAGCCATGACGAACCAGGATGCGCATGATGACCAGGTCTTCACGGTTTGGTGGCATGGAATAGGCAGCGATCTGCCAGCCACGGGTGCGAATGCGATCGGAGAGGTCATAAAGATTGAACCCGGGTTTTAATCCTTTTTTCAAGGACCAGCTCATGGCTGGAATGCCACCCTTGCCGTTATAAATAATGTCAAACACACCCAGCTTTTCGATCTCTTTGCCAAGGTATTGAGCGGTGTCATAACAGGCCTGTTGTATATGACGATAACCTTCTTTCCCGAGCCTCAGAAAAATATAGTACTGCGCGGCGATCTGTCCGCCGGGACGGGAAAAATTCAGGGCAAAGGTTGGCATGTCACCGCCAAGATAGTTGACGTGGAAAATCAGGTCTTCGGACAGGTCTTCCTTGTCCCGCCATACGACCCAGCCAACCCCAAGGGGTGAAAGGCCAAATTTATGGCCTGAAGCGTTGATGGATTTAACCCTGGGCAACCGGAAGTCCCACAGCAGGTCGGGTTGGCAAAATGGCGCCAGAAAGCCACCACTGGCGGCGTCAACGTGTATGGGAATATCCAGGCCCTTGTCTTGCTGGAGTTTATCCAGCGCCTTGCTGACCGCTTCTACCGGCTCGTATTGGCAGGTGAAGGTGACTCCCAGGGTTGGTACGACACCAATCGTGTTTTCATCGCAGCGCTTGATGACTTCCTCCGGGCTCATGATTAACCGGCTGCCCTCCATGGGGATCTCCCGGAGTTCGATATCCCAGTACCGGGCAAACTTATGCCAGCAGATTTGTACCGGGCCACAGACCAGGTTGGGCTTATCCGCTGGTTTTCCCTGTTGTTTCATTTTTTCCCGCCAGCGCCATTTCAGTGCCATACCGCCTAACATGGCCGCTTCACTTGAGCCGGTGGTGGAACAACCAAGGGTATTCATGGCATCCGGAGAATTCCAAAGGTCGGCCAGCATATGGACACAGCGACTTTCCAGCTCCGCTGTCTGTGGGTATTCGTCCTTGTCAATCATGTTTTTGTCGACACATTCATCCATGATTTTGTGAATTTCTTCATCCACCCAAGTCTGGCAGAAAGTAGCAAGATTCTGGCGGGAGTTACCGTCCAGCATAAGTTCATCATGAACGATCTGGTAAGCGGTTCGGGGCTCCTGGGGCTTTTCCGGCATTTTATATTTGGGCATGCTGACAGATAGATCGGACGATGCGTAAATGTCGTCTACCAGATTATCCAGGATATCATCGCGGTAGTGCAGGGGCATGTTACTCTCCAGCAGAAATTGAGTTACCAGGAAAAAAACACAGGTGGGCGGAACGTGGAAGTGCGTAAGTGATTATAGAGCATATACGGAAACACCCTTGAAAAATTTCACAATTTTCTAATTTAAAAACAGCTTCCCACGGAGAATAGAAAAATCTTTTTTTTGCGCCTGCGAGGCGAAATGAAGAGGTAATTCATGGGCAAATCTTCTTTAAGTTCACGGCTGTAGTCATATCGGTTGAACTAATTCAGATGAAATCGGTCTATTGGAAACAACAGTGGCAATGGCAAGTAACCGCCATATAAGTGGTTGGCCAGAATGATGAAGTAATTCCGGGACAAATCCTTACTACCTGTTGCCCTGATGAATAATTCATATTTCCAAAACTGAAATATTCGGTAAAGGAGTTTTTCATGAATAACGATATTGCCAATGGTGCTTTTAACACAAGATTTGCCAGTGAAAGTTCGGCTTTTTGTGATTCAGCAGGTTCATTGAGTGGTCGTGTCTTCGAAGGCGAGTTTGCAGGCCATGAAACCAGAACGTCTATAGATTCAGCTATACCGTCTTGTTATCCCGAAGCCAGCGCAGGGAATTTCGATGGCGGCAAGGTGTTGTCTGGTCGTATGGTGTCTTCTGACAGACATTCAGGCCTCAGAAAAATCCCCGAAATTAACTGCCTTGTTATCAATTGCCGGGAAGGGTTGGGGCTGCCCGGTCACAATGATCACAAAAAGGGAAGCATACCACGAGAGTTCGGCCTGGTTTTTCAACATATACCTGTGTATTGCACCGTTGAGGCCATCGCAGGGATGCTCAAGCATCAGCTTCTGGATCTTCGAATCCCCCCTCAACCTATAGCAGCCGGTGCAGCAAAGAGCATGGAGCTACAGACATTTGCCAAAAATGGCATCACATTTGTCAATCAAATCGGGGGATCGTTCAAGCAAAATGCGCAGGGGGAATGTGAGTTTCAGCCTGATGACAGGGAGGGCCCGGTGCTGCTGGCCGCTAAAGAAAATGTAGTTAATCCACCTTCCTATGTTGAAAGTCAGCTGTTTAATTTATCAGCGAAAAATGGCGGGACGATAATTTATGCGGACGACACCCTTGCCAATCCCATACGAGGCGTTGTGGATCATGATGGAAAAGACTGGGAATTTGGACTCGTAGAGATAAAAGTCGTTTTACCGGAGGATGTATGGAGTGCCTATGGTGGAAAACAGCGAAAAAAAGATGAAACCCTGGCGACAAAACTGGAATTCATGAAATATGGCTGGTCAACCGGACGGTTTAGAAATCCTGCCGCTGACCCAAGAATAGCTGTGATAGTGGCTTCAATTCCGGATGAAAATACCAGGAATACCGTTGCAACTGTCATCGACAGCTGGAAACAACTTGCAAAGGAAGAGGCCTACCTTATTGGACGTGATTGCCAGCTTGAAAAGGGTGAAGAGAAGCGTTTGGTAATGAATAAATTGAGAGGAAAAATCATGCAAGATATCAAGCAATATCATCCAGACAAGTCTCAGGGAGTTAATCAAGAGGTTGTTCAGTATTTGAATGCTGCTTATGAATTTATGAAATAATATTCACAGCAAAATGCAGTACGATTGATTATTCCTTGCCCCATTGCCAGCAAGGAGTTTCTGGCAAGCGATGTGGCCGTTTTGGGTAGCCAAGTCCAGAGCCGTAAAACCTGTGTCAGTCTTTTCATTGACCAGGATGCCATCAGTGGCCAGTAGCGCTTTAACGGTCTCTGTGCAGCCATGTCTAGCGGCCAGGTGAAGCGCTGTCCAGTTATCTATGTCCTTCGCATTGACCTGGACACCGTCAGCGGCCACCAATGCCTTGATGGTCTCTAAGTGGTCCCCTGCTGCAGCCAGGTGGAGAGCCGTCAAGCCGAAGTTATCAGGAGCATTGACTTCCACTCCCTCGGTTGCAAGCAGCTTTTTCACGCATTGGGAATGGCCCTTGGCAGCGGCGATATGCAGTGGTGTCTTGCCCTGGCCATTGATGGCATTGATGTATCTCGAGATGATCTGACTATCAAGATATGCCACAGAACCTTTTTTGGCAGCAGTATGCAGTACCCTGGTCATATCTGCTCCTTGTTCGATCAGAGCGTTCTGGCCCGGGATGTTTTCCGTCAGGACCGCAATGTACAAGGCACCCTCAAGGTCGTTTGCTCCCGCCTTGACCAAAGGTTCAAGGCACTGTGTTCGGCCCCGCTCGGCGGCAATGCCCAGGGCCTCATTAAGGTTATTGGCCCCTGCTCTGATCAGGATTTCAAGGCACTGCCTTTGCCCCCGCTCGGCGGCAATGCGCAGGGCTTCATTAAGGTTATTGGCCCCTGTTCTGATCAGGATTTCAAGGCAACGCGTTCGCCCCTGTTCGACAGCTTCGCGCAGGGCGTTATTAAGGATAAGTTGGTCAGGTTGAGTGCTGACCAGGCATTCAAGAAGTGCAAGATTGCCCTCCCGAACAGCGCTCTGCAGTACGTTACTGATATCCGCCCCGGCCCTTGCCAGTATTTGCAAGCAATCGGTGCGGCGCAGCCTGACGGCAATGCTCAGCGGTGTCTCGCCATCATGATCGGCGGCATTGATATCAGCATGGCTGTCGATCAGTGCTTGAACGCAATGGGCGTGGCCGTAATGGACGGCGACAGTTAACGGGTGTACAGGATGATCGGTTAGCGCCGAACGGAACGTCTGTTTTGCCAAAGCCTCGTTTTCGCGCAGCAATATTTTCAGGTTGCCAAGATTCCCGGTGCGGCAGACATTAAGCATCATGGATTCACAATAAAGCGATTCGTCGTCACGGACGCTTTCTCCGCCCAGACGAACCAATGGCAGTGCCGGTTGTTCGCATTGACTGCATTGGCGTTCATGAAGTTCTTTTCCCGCCTGCTGTGCACCGTTCAGCCATTCGGTGATGCATTTCAGGTGGAAAACATGGAACGCCGGGCAAGAAGTTTTGACCAGCGAATGCCCACCAATTTGTCCTCTGATATACCCGTCTTCCAAACAGATAGGGCATTCAAATGGAAAATCTGCCCCGTTGCCCCCGACACCATTCATGGATTTGCCCTGCTTTGTGACTCAAATTATAGGTAGGACAAAAATCAGTAGAAAAAATTCCATAAGAAAGAAGATTTCGAACAAGATACCAGGAGGCTGTCCGGGAATAGCGCCCGTCCAGGCGACCCAGTAGCGAGGATGGCAGAAAATTGAGGATAAAATTCGGTTTTGTGAGGTGAATACCTTAAGGAGCTAACCATATGAAATCATATATTTCTGACACCTTGTGCCGACACTCCCGGCAACTGCTCCTCCAGGAGGCTGTCCGAGAATAGACTGCCCTACTGCGGTTGCGATAAATTGGTCTA
>NZ_JAHHPO010000892.1 GCF_024606365.1 Endozoicomonas sp. ONNA2 | reverse complement strand
GCAGTGCCGGTTGCCTGCATGCACATTGGCGTTGGTCAAGAGTTCTTGCCGACTGCTGTTCACTGTCAAGCCATCTGGTGATGCATTCCAGATGAAAAACTTCACGTTTATCGCAAGAGGTTTTGACCAGTGAACGCCCGCCAAGTTGTCCGAAATAGCCGCCGTTACCACTACAGAAAGAACATTCAAAGAATAAATCAGCCCCGTTTCTACCGACACCATTCATCGCCTTAGCCTGCTTTAAATGACTGAAAACGTTGAGTAGGACAAAAAATCAGCAGGGTAAGTTCCACAAAAAACAGAATTTTTAACAAAAAGATTGTCGTTTTAATCAAAAGTCAGGCACGGAATCAACTTTCACAAGACACTTTCACAAGACAGCAATCGTTTATCTGAAAAGTAAGTGATGGCAACGACAAACATTTGGCAACAGTTCCGGGAGGCTGTCCGAGAATAGACTGCCCTACTGCCAAAAATGGCAATGGCACCAATCAGGCAGTGCTTCGGTATGGTTCGGTTATTACAGTTAAGGGTGAGTCGGTAAACGTTGGTGAAAAGGCGTTTATTCTGGATGGTGAGATAAGAGAAAGCCAAGCCTGCCGCAGTATGAGATGGAGGTTTGAAACAATCAAGAATCGGTTCTGCGCACAATTTTATTGCTCACTGTAGAAGGCTGCCCGATGATCTGGCCCTATAGTCTTCAAGAAGTTTCCGGCACTCTGTGCGGCCATGCTCGATAGCCAGCACGAGAGCCGTCCTGCCAAATATATCCTTCTCTTTGGCCAGGGAGGGGGCAATGGTCAGCAATGTCTGGATAGCCTCTGTCTGGCCTACAATAACAGCTATGTGCAGAGCCGTTTGGCCACAGTTACTCTTCTCTCTGGCCATGGCGGGGGCATTGGTCAGCAATGTCTGGATGCCTTCAGTTTGGCCATTCATTGCCGCTATGTGCAGAGCCGTGTTGCCAACGTTTTCCTTCTCTTTGGCCAGGGAGGGTTCAATTTTCAGCAAAGTCTGAATGGCCCCTGTGTGGCCATGAAAAGCAGTTGTGTGCAGAGCCGTCCGGCCCAGATTATCCTTCTCCCTGGCCAGGGAGCGGTCAATATTCAGTAATGTCTTAATGGCTTCTGTGTGGCCTTGGCGAGCAGCTTTGTGCAGGGCCGTTTCGCCAAATTCGTCCTTCTCGTTGGCCAGGGAGGGAACCTTGGCCAGCAATGTCAGGATGGCCGCTATTTGGCCTACACAAGCAGCGTAGTGAAGAGCCGTCCTGCCAACGTTACCCTTCTCTTTGGCCAGAAAAGGGGCTTTGGTCAGCAATGTCTGGATGGCCTCTGTGTGGCCTTGACGAGCAGCTGAATGAAGAGCTGTTTCGTCATCGTTATTCTTCTCGTTGGCCAGGGAGGAATCAATGTCCAGCAATGCCTTGACGCTCTTTGTGTCACCTTGACGAGCAGCTTCGTGGAGAACTGTATCGCCCTTGTTATTCTTGACATCAACGCGGATGCGCCCGGAGGCAATTTCCTTAAATGCCCTGACGATCTCAGTATGGCCATTACGAGCAGCCAAGTGCAGAGCCGTGCAGCCATCGTTCCTTTGTTCATTGACTGGGGTGGGCTGACGATTATCTTGCAGCAGCTTCTGGACAGACTCTGTGTGGCCGTTCTGAGCAGCCATATGCAAGGGCGTAGCACCATCTTTACGTGTTTTGACATTGACATCCACTTTCCTGCCAAGCAGTTTTACCAGACAATCGGTTCGCCCCCAACAAGCGGCCAAATGCAATGCCGTGGTGCCGCAGTTAGCAGCGATATTGATATCCGCTCTTTCAAGCAAATAAGTCAGCTGATCTGATTTGCCCCAAAGCGTTACTATCATCAAAGGCGTGATACCGTCGTTATCACGGGCATTAAAGTCCACTTCCCTGTTATCAGCCAGCGTACGAAGACACCCAATGTCGTTTTCTTTTTCGATGGTATAGTGTTCGAAGGTCTTGCCGTTAATAAGGGTTCCATGGATATCTGTGCCCATGGCGGCACATTGTTCACGGCCCCGGGTTTTACTGATTTTGGTGGCTATATGCAGGGCTGTGTCGCCGTTCTT
>NZ_JAHHPO010000891.1 GCF_024606365.1 Endozoicomonas sp. ONNA2 | reverse complement strand
ATGATGGAAAACTTTCCCTTGCAATGCGGGGCGGACCATATATGACCCCAGCTTTTTATTTATGGTGATGAGGGAAGAGATTTGCACAATCAAAGACCTGACCCCAGCTTTTTAAATGCCGAGATATCGCCAATCGCTACGACCAGAGCTGTAGCGCTCAGTAACCCAATACCGGGTATGGTTAATAAAGGCTGGCAAGCTTCATTATTGAACGCAATGGTTTCGAGTTTTTGCCCAAGCTTTTCTACTCGCTCGTCCAGGTGTTTCATCTCTTCGTACATTCCACTGAGAAGTTCACGGAAGAACACGGTTAAACCGTTTTGGGAGTGGGGCAGACCATTCCATCAGGTCTTTCATTATGCATAACAATTGCCATTTATGATGATGAGAAAAGATATTTGCACACTCAAAGACTTGACCCCAGCTTTAGCTGATGGTTAACCTTTACCGGGTGGGAGTCGAACCCACTGGATTTCAACGAATGATTTCAGTTCATGGAACCTCCCAGATTCTCAGGCCTCGCCTGTCGCAATCAAGACTTGACCACAGTTTTCTTTAAAGCCGTGCTACGGCACACGCATAATGAAAGACCTCTTATTTTTTAATGAAGGACCTGACCCTTATTTTTTTCTATCGATTGTTAATATTACTAACCGGGTTGTCGTTATTGTCAGGGTAAATTTTCTATATCATACTTTAAGCTCTTTTTAAGCTTATTGTAAATAATGAGTTTATAGATTCCATTCTGCTCTTTTTGATCGATTAATTGCCATGGAGGTAATTGGTATGAATCCTCATGAATATCCAATAGAAGCTGCCATTAACATCAATTCATGGCAAAACAACATGAACATGAATGATAAATTACTCATTAATGGCGTTGGTGAATTCAAAGGTGACGAAAAAGAAGTGATATTTTATTCAGTAGAGGCAAAAAGATATTACAATGTTTCCATCTGCGCCAGTAGTAATATAGACAAATTTGTTAATGTTATTGTTACAGCCCAAACCGGCAGGAAAAATATTATTAGCCGTATGGTGGGTGCAATTGCTGACGCATTTAAACGGTTGAACATAAGTGGTATGAAATTTAGTAAAACACGTTCATTTCAAATAAAGAACAAACTTGAAAATGATATTCTGAATCTGGCTATAGCTAACGGCAATAAACAGAATGCTGATAAAAAGACGATTGAAAATGGCAGGGCGATAGAATCGGCCTTACGATCGTTCCAATCAAGGCTAATTTAAA
>NZ_JAHHPO010000890.1 GCF_024606365.1 Endozoicomonas sp. ONNA2 | reverse complement strand
CTTTGCCGTGAAAAATATTTTGCTTAACCATTTTTCATCTCTGAGGGTGGCGCAACATATTTACACGCGCCATGGGAATTTTACACGCGCCATGGGCATTTGTGGTTTTCATGCTCTTTTGGCTACCAACAAAAAAGCCACAGTCTACTCCATGCCAGCCGATAACCTGTCTCAGGACATATTTCAGGACAGGCCAACATGGATGACTCATTCTATAAACTTATTTTTGAGGGAGAAACACTGCCAGGCTTCAAGGAAAGAAAGGTTCAAAAAAACCTGAAAGCACTCCTCAATGCAGACAAATCAGAGTTGAAACGTCTTTTCTCTGGAAAACCAACCATTATTCGAAAGAATCTGACTGCCCTTGAAATTCGTCCTTTTGAAAGAGCCATGGTAAAGGCTGGAGCCCACTGCCGGATTGTCGCTATGACCAGTGATGAAGAACTGGCCCCCACGCCACTGGAAACCATTCTGGAACAGGATAACCTGGCCAAACCATCCAAACCCTACGGAAAGTTTCAACTGCTCCCCAGAATAGGAAGAGTAAAATTCACGGCCTCCCTCTGGATAATTATGCTGCTGGGCCTCTGCGCCTGGTGGGTTCCAGGGTATTTAACTCCACATTTGACGCCTCTCTATCCACCCTTGGAGTCAGCGCACCTGACACTTGGCCTGATCACCATTGCCTGCCTCCTTATGCTGACCATGGCCGCCAGACGGCTTCATGATTTTGGCCGCAGCGGCTGGCAGAGTGTTGTGTTAGTGCTCCCGGGGATCAACCTTCTGTTTCTGTTGTGGCTGATCTTTTCTTCAGGCACCGCAGATACCAACCGATTTGGGCCCCCTCCCTATACTGCCGGGACAATCGCACAGGCTTTTGGCATATGGATTCCAATATTGACCCTGATTGCAACAGGGACATATTGCTGGTACTACCAGAATGAGCTGCAGCAGTTGGCCAGCAATGTTCCGGAAATGATCAATCAGTTGGTTATTCCAGCGCTGGAACAAAACCTCTGACCCTGGTGAACAATTAATTACAGCCACGATCGATATACGCATCAATACGCAGTCCACCAACACAGGTCAATGGTTATAATACTTATCAAACCGCTTCTCCAGGAGGCTGTCCGCGAATTGGCTGCCCCGCTTTCACCGCACAAAAACGATGTTTCAGCCGCAATTTTATGCTATCTCCGTAACGGAGCTTATTCACGGGCAGCCTGCGTTTGGTCGGTTCCGGCCGCTGCGTTTGGCGATATACCTGACAATCCTTTTACTTTAAAAGCATGACACGGGCATTTTCAGAAACTGCACGGTCATCAACACTGGTAATAGGTTCTATGAGCAAAGATAGTGTTCTGGTCATTAACTGTGGCAGTTCTTCCCTTAAGTTCGCAGTCATCAACTCGAAAACCGAAGAGGAAAGCATCAGTGGCATCGCCGAGCGCCTGGTGGGCAACGATGCCTCTATTACCTGGAAACTGAACGGTGACAAGCAAACCCTGAATCTTGTTGCGGCTGGCCACATGGCTGGTGGCCACGAAAGTGCAATCGAAGCACTGGTGGGCATTCTCCGTGAAAATCACCTGATGGATCACATTGAAGCCATCGGCCACCGGATTGTACACGGTGGAGAGAAGTTCACCGAATCCACCCTGATCACCGAGGAGGTGATCAAGGGCATCGAACAGTGCAGCCACTTGGCACCTCTGCACAACCCGGCCCACCTGCTGGGTATCCGGGCTTGCATAAAATACTTCCCGGACCTGCCGGAGTGCGTCGTATTCGACACGGCATTCCACCAGACCATGCCTGCCGAAAGCTATCTGTACGCAGTTCCCTATGGCCTGTACCAGGAGCACGGTCTGCGGCGTTATGGTATGCACGGCACCAGCTACCGTTATGTCAGCAAAACCGCTGCCGACATGCTGGGTCTGGACTACGACAACAGCGCTATCCTGGTTGCCCACCTGGGTAATGGGGCCAGTGCCTGTGCCGTCAAAAACGGCAAATCCATTGACACCACCATGGGCCTGACACCACTGGAAGGCCTGGTGATGGGCACCCGTTCCGGTGATATCGACCCGAACGTATTCAGTTTCCTGAACAAGCAGTGCGGCTACTCCCTGGACGAGATCACCGACCTCCTGAACAAACAATCCGGTATGCTGGGTCTGTCCGGCCTGGACAACGACTGCCGTGTTCTTGAAAGTGCCGCAGCAGCAGGTCATGAGCGTGCCCAGCTCACCCTGGACATTTTCTGCAACGTCCTGGCCAAGAAACTGGCCGGTTTTGCCTCTGAACTGGGCCGCATCGATGCACTGGTCTTTACCGGTGGTATCGGTGAGAACTCCTGCACGATCCGTAAGAATGTACTGCAGCGTTTGTCTATCTTCGGCTTTGAGATTGATGAACAAGCCAACAAAGAGACCACCCGTGGCAAGTGTGGTGTCGTCACCAAGCCAGGTTCAACCATAGCGATCGTTGTCGCGACCAATGAAGAGCTGATGATTGCCCGTGATACCGAAGCACTGATCGCTGGCTGAATGATGTAAACAACAGGTCCAATCTCCTGTTTTTTATATCACTATTTCATGAGAAGGATTTTTCCGTATATGCGTACATTTTTCATGGCACCAACACGTTATGGTGTCGGCCTGACCTCTGTCACCCTGGGTCTGGTCCGGGCGCTCGATAATCTCGGTCTCAGGGTCAAGTTCTTCAAGCCGATTGCCCAACTTCATATAGGGGACACTGGGCCAGAACGTTCCACCAAGCTGGTTCAGCGTATCATGGACCATGAGCCGCCTACCCCCATTACCTCTCATCGCGCGGAAGATCTGTTGGGGGATAACAAGGGCGACGTCCTGATGGAAGAGATCGTAGCCCTGTTTGAGCAGGCTTCCCGGGACTGTGATGTCATGGTCGTAGAGGGTCTGGTTCCGACCCGGGAAATGCCCTACGCCAACCGCCTGAACAGCAATATTGCCAAAACCCTGAATGCTGACATTATCCTGGTGTCTGAGCCAGGGAATGACTCTCTGCAAGACCTGGCCGACAAACTGGAAATTGCTGCAGACAGTTTTGGAGGTATCAAAAACCCGAAGGTCGTTGGCTATGCCCTGAATAAACTGACACCGGAACTGGTTGCCCGCCTGAACCAGGAAGGCCATTTTCAGAGTCTGCCAGAATTTGCCCGCAAGCCATTCCAGCCACTGGGTTATATTCCGTTTGACAATAATCTGGCTTCACCAAGAACCATGGATATTGCCGGGCACCTGAAAGCAGAAATCATCAATGCCGGTGAGATGGATACACGTCGGGTTACGTCCTACACCCTGAGTGCGCGAACGCCAACCAATATGATTCATCACCTGAAGCCTGGCAACCTGGTGATTACGCCAGGCGACCGTGATGACATTATTCTGGCCACCTGTATGGCGGCCCTGAACGGTGTTCCCCTGGCGGGTATTCTGCTGACCAGTGGTATCACACCCTCCAATCCCGTGATGGAACTGTGCAGCAAGGCCATTGGTACCGGTCTTCCTGTCATGATGACCGGGGAAGACTCTTATACCACGGCAACCATGCTGGATCGTCGCCCTAACGAACTGCCAATTGACGACACTGCACGTGTTGAAATGGTTATGGATACCATCGCTGCCAACCTGAATACCGAGTGGCTGAAGCAACAATGCGCTGCCCTGGCAGAGCGCAGACTCTCTCCTCCGGCCTTCCGTTACCAGTTGGTTCACAGAGCACGCCGCGCCAATAAGCGTATCGTTCTGCCAGAAGGTGATGAACCACGCACTATTCAGGCCGCCGTTATCTGTCAGGAGCGTGGTATCGCCCAATGTATCCTTCTGGGCAAGCGCAGCGTTATTGAACAGCTCGCCAAAGACAACGGCATCACGCTGCCGGATGGCCTGGTCATTATGGAGCCTGAGAGTATCCGCGCCCGTTATATTGATCCGATGGTCGAACTACGAAAGAACAAAGGCCTTACCGCCCCGATGGCAGAAGCTCAACTGGAAGATACAGTAGTACTCGGTACCATGATGCTGGCTCTGAACGAGGTAGACGGTCTGGTCTCTGGAGCTGTTCACACCACCGCCAACACTATCCGACCGGCATTCCAGCTGGTCAAAACGAAGAAAGATGCTGGTGGCCTGGTGTCTTCCATTTTTTTCATGCTGCTGCCTGATCAGGTTCTGGTCTATGGTGACTGTGCCGTTAATCCCAACCCGGATGCAGAACAGTTGGCTAATATCGCCATCCAGAGCGCTGACTCAGCCGCTGCGTTCGGTATTGAACCACGTATTGCCATGATCAGTTACAGCACCGGAACCTCCGGCATCGGTGCCGATGTCGAGAAAGTGCGCGAGGCGACTGAAATCGTCAAGGCCAAACGCCCGGACCTGATTATTGATGGCCCTTTGC
The DNA here is from genome assembly GCF_024606365.1 of Endozoicomonas sp. ONNA2. Classification (GTDB taxonomy): domain Bacteria; phylum Pseudomonadota; class Gammaproteobacteria; order Pseudomonadales; family Endozoicomonadaceae; genus Endozoicomonas. The sequence continues at coordinate 978 of NZ_JAHHPO010000890.1, read as the reverse complement.
AATACGATGCCGCATCCGTTGAATCCGTTGCACAGAGCAAAGCTCCTGGCAGTAACGTCGCGGGTCGTGCTACGGTGTTTATCTTCCCGGATCTCAACACAGGTAACACGACTTACAAAGCTGTGCAGCGCAGTGCCGATGTTATCAGTGTCGGTCCAATGCTTCAGGGTCTTAACAAGCCAGTAAATGACCTTTCCCGTGGAGCACTGGTGGATGACATCGTTTATACCATTGCCCTGACGTCTATTCAGGCTGAAAACGACTAAATTCGTTTAATTATTTTCTTACCAGTCCGGGCAGAAATGCCTGGTTTTTTTATCACTATCAGTAAACAGTCACATTCCACTTTTATGCTTTCATAATGATCAAATGAAACTGGCCTGATTCATGCATATCTTTTGATCAAAGGTTTATAAAAAGTCAGACAGGGTAGTTTGATCGAGGTGCTTTTGTGACATGTTTGCCCATAAAAAAACATCAGCGTCGTTTTATTTGGGCATGGACTGTCAATGAACTAACAGCGAGGCCGATAACTCTATCCTATGCCTGAAGAGAAAATGCAACGAACGGCACATGGAGTGCCAGGAGAAAGAGTATGTCCACTAAAAACTTTACCTTAAGCGCAAACACTCTTGCGTCTACGTCCATCATCATCTGTCCGGACTGTATGCACCATGCTGTTGAAACCATGCCTCAGGATGCCTGTGTTTTCCTCTACGAATGCAGAAACTGCCAGAAACTGATCACCCCACAGGAAGGCGATTGTTGTGTTTTCTGTTCACATGGAAATCAACCGTGTCCAACATCACAACGGGATAGGAAAGCCTACGCTGAAATGACGCTCTCCTATGAAGAAGTGGCTGAAAGCATCTCGGCTTCAGGTCTTTGACCTCAATAGTCCGTGAGACTGTGCTTTTGGTTGACACCAGGAGGCTGTCCGAGAATAGACTGCCCTACGCGGCAACTGCTCCTGCGTTG
>NZ_JAHHPO010000889.1 GCF_024606365.1 Endozoicomonas sp. ONNA2 | reverse complement strand
GTTTGCTGGTGATTGATACTGCCATTGTCAGCCAGTGGTTTGGCCTGGAGAAGGTAGTGGAACGCCTTGAGCAAACTTCCATGGAACGGGAAACCCGACCCAATGTCGCTGAAGTGACGCTGGATGCTATTGGCGATTATGGCCTGACTGGCTCCGGTGGCGGTTCGTTCTATACGACGTTACCCACTTATCATGACGGCAGCTGGCGGGGCTTTTACGACCTGGCCCATATTGATTTTCTGCAATTCCCCCTGGAGTTTGGTATACCCGCCTATGTCATTCTGGTACTGATGGTACTGGCGGCAGCCTGGCATGCTATTGCCGCCATGCGCCAGCGTCGTAACCGGATAATGATTGGTATGGGCTTTACCGCCTTTATGGGCATTTTGGCCATTATGATTCACTCATCGGTGGATTTTAATCTGCAGATTCCTTCTAATGCGGCTTATTTTGTGGTGATGATGGCGTTGGCTCTGTTGGCAAGGTATCTCCCTTCGGGCGCTGCCCGCCGCCCGCTGCCCGCTTCCCGAAAAAGATAAGTCAGATGCTTTTACGGGAAGCGAGCGGCGGGTAGCGTGATGTGGTACACCGATATGGCTAAATAGCCATATTCCGACTATGATTGTTTGATGTCTGAAAGCAATTTTGAATGGGATGAGGTTAAAAGCCTGTCCAATCAGAAAAAGCATGGAGTTTCATTCTATGAAGCTCAGTATGCTTTTTTCGATCAGAACCGGATTATTGCCGAAGATGTCAGCCATAGTAAGGAAGAAAAGCGTTACTATTGTTTTGGTTTGGATAAAGATCAAACGGGTATTCTCACTGTGCGCTTTACCTACAGGGACAATCGAATCCGGATAATAGGTGCGGGCTACTGGAGAAAAGGGAAAAAGCTTTATGAGCAAGCAAATTCAGTACACTGATGAACCGATTGGCGAAGTCAAACTGGTCGCTGATTTCCTGCCATCCCCAAGTGAACTTAAGGTAAAAAACGATAGTACAAAAATTACGATTACTTTGAGTTCTGACAGTATCGAATATTTCAAGTCGGTTGCTGAAGAGCATGGTATGCAATATCAGAAAATGATCCGACAGTTACTTGATGAATATGTTGCTCATCAACGTAAAAATTCTTGATTCACTCCCCTGACGGGTGCTGCCAGCCCTACGGTTAGCAGGAAGCGGTGT
>NZ_JAHHPO010000888.1 GCF_024606365.1 Endozoicomonas sp. ONNA2 | reverse complement strand
TAGCTAAATATCCTATTATCGGGATGATCGTTCGACCGATTCTGTCGCCCTGGCTTCAGCATACCGATACACATTTTGGTCAAACCGTTCATTAACGTTATCAGTGGAAATGTCTTGCTATTGGCCCCAAGATTTAACTGATCATTGACATTATAAGAACCTTTGCGGCTGATATTGGTATAAGCGCCCACAGGGTATGTTCATTTTACGTCGTCATTAATTAATGGAATATAAACCGGGATTATTTTTAGACCATAAAGTCAACTAAAGGTTCCGGTAAAAATCAGTATCCCGGGCTTAAATTGTATAAGGAGACTATCCGAAAACAGATTGCCCTACTGCGGTGGCAGCAAATTGGTCTAAAATTCGGTTTTGTAAGGTGAATACCTCGAAGGACACAAGTAGCGGGGCTATCTGCCGAACAAAAGCGGATTTTTCAACAAATAGCCCCGATATTCTCGGGCAGCCTCTTTAAAGCTGCCAATCCTCACAAAATAGAGCAAGGCCATCCAAGGTCATGCCATGTTTTTGCCCCTTTTTCAAGCAGGAGTTCTTTGCATGGGATGCGGTTTTCCTTGATGGCTTGGTCCAGGGGTGTAAAGCCGAGCTTATTGGTGGCGTTGATATCCACTTCCGTGCTGGTGAGCAGTGCTATCACGCTATCTATTTTGCCACTGGCGGCTGCACAGTGCAGGGGGGTGTTGCCGAAAACATCTTTGGCATTGACATCCACTTTGCGGTGTTTGAGCATTTCCAGCACAATCTTGTTAAAACCCCTACAGGCTGCAAAGTGCAGAGGCGTCTGCTGGTCATCATGGAGGGCATTGGCGTTCACTTTCTCGTGATTGAGCAGTGCTATTACGCTACCGATTTTGTTTTCCCAGACTGCATGGTGCAGAGGTGACCAGTCACACTGAGCGGTGGCATTGACCTCCACCTGATCGTTATTCAGCAGTAATGTCAGGCTGTTGGGCTTTCCTTTTCTGGCAGCGTGGTGCAGGGGGGTGCGGCGCAGATCATCGGTGTCATTGACATCGGCACCGAATTCAATGAGAGTTTGCAGGCAATCGCTTCTGTCAAAAAGCACAGCCTGGTGTATTGGCTTCGTGCCAGACATACCGCGGGCATTGAGATCTGCACCTGCCTTGCACAAGCGCATCACTTCTTCGACTTCATTTTTCATGAAGGCTTTAAACAGCAGGTCGAAGGAATTAGCCGAGTCAATACAACGATCACCGTGTATCTGCAGACTCTGTTCCGGGCCTTGCATAGCAACGGAATCAGGCTTTATTTTCAGAGGAGGGATTTCCGAGGTTGATTGGAGGTGTTGATAATCAGCGCAACTCCGCTGTTTCAGATTGGGCTGCCCATGTTCATCTGTCTGGGGAATACCATCTGTCAGAAACTGGTGTTTATCCTCAGACAATTCGACCCGTGGCCACTGGGCAAATTGACTTGCCCTGCGGCCCTCGTCATGGCTGATTGTGTTAGATGGCGGATTGTTGGTGTTGCCCTGGATATTCATCTTTGCACCTCTATCTTAAATCGCAAATGCGCGGTTCAGGAAAATCAGTTAGGATCTTGAATTTTTTGCTGGCAGCATCCTGCCGCCACAGGTAAACGTATGTTTATCTGTCAGACGGAATAAAAAAGGCCCGGATGGCTATCTCCTTATTATGTCTGAATATAGGATGGCTTAAATCATTTTGATCTTCTTCAAGCCCCATTATCTCAAAGAAGTTTGTTTCATTGGTGCGTGTACCACAAACATAAGAGCGAGCATTTCTTGGTACTTTGTTTAAAGATTTCACTGTGATAATCGTGGATGCATCCTCTGGCAGGTCCGATGTGTTTTGGTTTGCAATGGAGGGTCTTCTATCCACGAGTGACACATGAATTTTTCCGGATACCGGCCAGTTCAGTTTAGCGTCATGATTGCCAGGCATAAGCTGTGCGTAAATCCCTGCTCTGGTATGATTTGATTCGTAAGTACCGTGAGTATTCAGGATTAGTTTGAAGCGGTAGCCGGTCTTTTCTGGTGAAGTATTAAAAATTGGGCTCTCTATTGCGTACTCAGTGTAGTGATGGCTTTTGCGCCTTTGTGGATAGTTTCGGATTGGCCAGGAGATCAGGCCAGAACCACCAATCACGCTGTATGGCGAGTCAATAACATCGGGTTTGATCTGAGCTGCTGGCACCACCTCTATCGTTGTGCGGCTTTTGGCGTCCAAAAAGCAAGGTTGTCCCTCCCGATTCGGTGGTTTCAAAAGGTTGAGTGGGCAAAATTTTTCAAAACCTGCGAGGGGAAGTGGAGTTTTACCCGGGAATCCCCGGCATTCGTCTGGCACTCTTGATAGATGTATTGTCTTTTCAATATGCTGATTTTTTTTGAGATCTTTCATCTTGAATGTCATGGACTCTTTACAGGGCCACATGTCCTTATCAACCTTGTCTGCACCAATCACACGAACATACAAGCCGAGATAGTCAGAATTTCTCACTAATGACAGCTGAAATGTATAGTTGTTGTAGGTGAAGGGTTCACTGGATTGTAATATACCGGGTTTATCAAGATTTGTAGCATGACTGAATTTCCATGAATGGACTATTTGTTCAGTGCTTCCGGTTGCTGATGTTTGGGATATGGCGGAGGCTGATCTTTGGGACATGGCAGAAGCCGATGTTTGGGCGGCTGCCATTGGAACAACCTTCGTTGTATTATCCAGTTTGGGATTCCGGGTTATGGCTTGCGCTACGGTATTTGGCGTTTGGTTTATAAATCCGGAGGGCTGGGCTGATTGTTGATCATTGCAAAGCGTTGCTATGACCGCTGACAATGAGGCATTCTCGTTTTCGGCATGTGCCAGTGAGTTATTAAGCATTTCAACATTCAGGTTCAATGATGAAATCTCCTTTTGCAAACGCTCAATCTCATCCATCATAGTGACCACGTGAGTCCTGAGGGCTTTTGATTCTCTGGCTTCACCGTGCAGTATTCCAGTATTGTGTGCATATCGAGCTTTAAGATAATTATTTTCTTCTAGCAGATAGGCTTCTGTTGATCTGCAGTTGAGCTTATGTGCAGACTTATAATTTTTGAAACGTCCTCGCCAGCCGCATTCTGGTGCCAGACAATGGACAACGGCATCATCGACTTCTCTGCGATGAAGTATGTCAGGGAACATATCCTCTAATTTAGTGTGGGGGTTACAGCCAGCTACCGGACAGATGATGATTTTCCTGTCGTTGATATCTTTAACATTTGCCAGCGCACACTGCTTACAAGCAAGATGTCCACAGGATAACTGTTGAGGATTGTTAAGTATGTGACGAATTGGGTCAGGACATGGACAAATCAACTGATTTCGTTTTTCAGGATCGGTAATCAGATTGCCCGGATGTGGATAGACTGACGCAAGTTCGGGCATGGGTTCATCAAACTTTGGTGGCCCTCCTAATGTCATTGATGGTGATGTGATCATATTGATATACCTGAATGTTTAAATTTCAAAAATATTTAATTTTGTTTAATTCTGAAAGTAGCCCTGAATATTTGACCCGTTTTTTTTAATTAAGTTCCTTTTTGATTTTTTCCTGGTTAAAACGTTGTAAATCTTCACCAGTCTCGCGGGTGAATGGACCGTAAGCATAGTGGTCATGGCCGGACAAGTACAGGTCTTGAGATACTGTTTACGATGCCAGGAAACTTTTTAATGAATTTTCAGTCAAAATGGAAATTTATTTTTTTCGGAAAATCAATGTACCCAAACATAACGACTAAAGCCGATGCCTTGCTTGACAATGCAACTTCCGGTTTGCACACAGAACCCAATCACTTTGGTAAATCAGGTGATTTTCAGGGTCGTACCAGCTCCGGCACCGGCGGTAGCAACCCTGACAACAATCTCTCAGTTGCTGATTTTTGCAAAAATTCAACCCATGATTGTTCGCCTTTGGAGTCGGGCGATCAAGTGCAATCGGCCGAACAGCGACTACTGCAGCAGTTTGTCCGAACGAAATCTGGTAAAAGGCTGTACAGAAAAGCTGTTGCGAATAATCTGGTGGCCCTTGAACGTCTGTTGAGAGAGGCAGGTGTTAATATCAATCATCAAAGTTCTAAAAGTGGCAACACGCCAATAATGGCAGCAGCCCGGTCCGGGCATTGGGCAATGGTCAGTTTATTGCTTGGTGAAGAAGCCAGTGTGAATATACAAAATAAATCGAATTATCATTTATGACTTGAATTCAGGGGAGTTGATTTTTTGCGCCAGGAGAGACTACAAGATTACCGCTGCCCAGCAACAGGTACTAACTTTAGAAGTGCTTCGTCGTCAGCCTGAAGTCCGGATCAAGCTCGCCAGAGGCAGGGAGACAAAGTTACTTGCGATGTATGCATTCGAATATGCGGTTATGAGAAACGATCAGTTGTTGTGCCAGGCTTTGCTCGTAGCAAATGCTCCTCTGGTTAGTGCATTAAAAGAACAGTGATATTTATGACAACTGCTTTATCCTCGAGAAGCTAAAACAGCGTGGTGCAATGGTGCTTCCTGCATCTCGTGTGAAAAAAAGGCAGCAAAAAAGAAGCATGGTTATTCTTCCAGTTCCACCAGTGCTGTCGTCGGTGATTGTGATTAACAGTGAGATGGGTGGTTGGCCAAATCATTTGGCCAACTATTTAGTGGCTCTGATTCATCTGCAGCGCCGGTGCTTTGCCACATTGATCCAGAAATTCTGCCCAGATCGTCGTATGGTGTTTGATGCTCTGTTCCAGCTGATACCAGGGGCTGTTAATGTTTAACGCTTGCGTGATCAAGCTGAGATAGCGTCGCATTTCTTCCTGTGGTGCTGCTGGCAAGAGGGAGAGCAGGCGATTGATGTCATTTCGGATAATGATTCCCTGCTGATCAACCCTGGCAAGATAGGGCTGAATCTTTTCCCGATAAAACAATCGAAAGACGTTGTATAGCCTTTCTGCTTCCGCAGGGTCAGCAGCAGGGCAAACAGGCCCTTTTTTCAGGCGAAGCTGCAATATATTGGCAGCGTTGTCTAGTGTCTGGCTTAACAGGGCGGCTGTGTAGATGAGTTCTCCCAGGTACCGGTTGGCGGCAACCTGTTGCAAGTGATTCTCCAGATCAGTGGAGGTATAGGGGGGCTCAACTAATTGATGGGGTAGTAACCGGGTGAGGTAATTGAGTGCTTCACGGGTTCCCTGAAAATTCGCCTGATCGTTAGTGGAGAGCAACCTGCCCTGGCTGTTCAGCTGTTTGCTGACTTCAGTGTTGGCAAATACCAGATTCCACTCAATGGCTGGAAACGTTGCCTGTTTTTCCCTGAGTATCTGTTGAAGTTTGGCAGTGACTTCCCGGTTTTGATCGGTTTGCCCTAAAGAGTCGATGCATTGGGGGATTAATGATAACAGGGTTTTCTCATAGAAATAGTGTTGCGAGGGTAACATCTGCTTGCCCAGGCTGCTGTTCCTGTAGGCCACAGCCTGGCTAAGGGGAGGGCATTTGAGCAAATCCAGTGCTTCCAGGGCTTTTATACGGATATCGGGTGCCGGGTAAGCACGTTGCCTTAATGGGGGCAGTTTGGGTATGGCGAAGTCTGGTTCAGGGATATCGATACCGGTAACCCGGCTGAGTCGGCGGATGTATTCCGCAAGAAAATACCCAGGCGACGTGTGGTCTGAGCATCCGGACAGGTTCAGGGTGAAGACTAATATCAGGATAGGCAACCGGTTTACCGTTATCCTGATCACTGGACCCTCAGGCAGGGATGCTATTTTTGATGCTTTCATGCTGGTATAACATAGCCAATTTATTACTTTTTAGCTTTCTTTAAACGCTGGTTGTTAATGACAACAATTTTATGAAAATCGTTGCTGATGAAAATATTCCTTTGTTGATGGAGTGCTTTGGGGCGATGGGGGAGGTAGTTGCACTGCCCGGCCGTAGTATTTCACCGGAGGATCTGCAGGATGCGGATGCCTTGCTGGTAAGGTCGGTGACCAAAGTCAGCAGGCAACTGGTAGAGAACAGTTCGCTGAAGTTCGTTGGGACTGCCACAGCAGGCTTTGATCATATAGACCGGAAGTATCTTGCCAGCCGGGGAATTGCCTTCAGCCATGCACCGGGCTGCAATGCCACGGCAGTGGTTGAATACGTTCTGGCGGCTTTGGATATTCTGGCAGAACGTGACGGTTTTCAACTGCGTGAACGTAAAGTGGGCATCATTGGCAAAGGGCAGGTGGGTGGTCGTCTGTATCAGACGATGGCGCGTCTTGGGGTAGAAGTCTGTGCCTGTGACCCTTTGCTGGAATTGAAAGAAGGTAACGGTGGCCGTTTTGTCAGTGTTGATAAACTGATTGAGTGTTCGGATGTCATTTGTCTTCATACACCGCTGACAGTAGATGGTCCTTATCCTACCCATCATCTGCTTGGTGAACAGCAACTTCAGGCGATGAAACCGGGAACGGTGTTGATTAATGCCGGGCGGGGGGCGGTAATTGATAACACCGCATTAAAGCACTGTCTGCGCGAGCGTGAAGATCTGACCGTCGTACTGGATGTCTGGGAATATGAACCGGATGCCGACCCGGAATTGATAGCCCGGATAGATATTGCCACTCCCCATATCGCTGGCTATAGCCTGGACGCAAAGATTCGCGGTACAGAGATGATTTACAAGGCACTGTGCCAGTATTTTGGGCTTCCTGCCCGTGTTCGTCTGCCGGCGATTACGCCATTGCCGGTACTGAAACAGATGAAGTTCAGTGAGGGAATGACTTTTTCAACAACCTGTTCAATAGCGATCCGTGCTATTTACGACATTCGTCGTGATGATGCCATGATGCGAAAGGGGCTGATGGGGTTTGAAGAGTCCCAGCGCAAGGTGAAGTTTGATTTGCTCCGAAAAAATTACCCGGAACGTCGTGAATTCTCTACTCTGCGGGTGGAGTTGAAAAACTGTGCGCCAGCGTTAGTGAATGTCTTTCAGGCATTGCAGTTCAAGGTTGGGGATGAACTGTGAATGGCGTTCATTTCTCAAAAAGCCTCTTTTTCGAAAAAGCATTCCCGCTAACCTGAGTCCACCTCCTGAACTAATCAAACCGGGCGGGTCTGGCCAGGAGGCTGTCCGAGAATAGCGCCCGACTGGGCGTCCCCGTAGCGACGATGGC
>NZ_JAHHPO010000887.1 GCF_024606365.1 Endozoicomonas sp. ONNA2 | reverse complement strand
TATTCTTAAATAAACTTTCTCTGTATCATGACGTACGATCAGTGGTAATCAGGTTGTTTTTTGTAACCGATCAGCAGCTCAGCGTTGACTGGTGACTCCCTGTATATCCTCCAGAGTCACCACTTTTCATTCGAAGAAGCCCTTTGTTTTTCATTCAATAAGCGACTGGTGGTCATCTGGCCGCGTCACAGATTTTTATATAATTGCGCCAATCCGCCTGTCTTAAACAGACACTTTTTGACATCATGAAGGCCGATTAAATCAGCGGTAGTGAGCCTGATAATGTCCGACGAAAGACGCCTCCAAATACCCGTTGTGCAGGACATCTCGAATGGGGAATACATTCGAGCCAGCCGTCTTGCCGATTTGTTTGAGCAGCATGAGATTCAGACCATGCGATCCGGGTCTAAATCAGGGCGTTTCGTTTGTCCTGTTTGCAGCCATGGCGTTTATCTCCATGCGGTCAAGGATTCCCACTGTGGCCGAGGGCATAGCTACCATTTTCAGCACCCGAGCGGGGTTGATTGTGAATGGAAGGGCGAATGTAAATCCAAAGGCGAGATCTACCGGGGAGTGCAGGAGGGAAGTCGTCACCAGGACATGAAGCTCCTGCTGGCTGAAACACTTCCTCAACTGTCTGGATGGGCTGTCATCGACGTAGACCGATATTTCGTTTTCAATCAGGATAAAACGCTGCGAGGTAAGCCTGACCTTCACGCCCAGTATTATGGCGACGATATCGTCTTTGAAATTCAGTTGCGCAGCGAAACGCCTGAGATCATTATGCGTCGCAAGCAGTTATACGCTGACAAAGGGTGGCGACTGCTTTGGATCAGTGCAGATAATGCGAGCCTGGTATCCGAGGCCTTTTCCGAGACTTGCCTTGAGACTCGCCAGGTGCAAAAGGATATCGCGTTCTCCAATCGAGGCAACTGGTTTATCTTCAATAAGGCGCTGGCCGAGCGATCATTGGCTGAGGGTCGTTTAATCCTGCTGGCTCGCCACTGGACAGCATCTGTCACCGGCAATCGCATTGAGTACGGCTGGCAGGAGTCCCTGGTTGCCATTGATGATCTGACGTTCTCAGGGGCTGAGTTTTTTTATAAAGATTTCGACCAGCAGCTGACTGAAGCGCAAGCAGAGCTTCGCGAGACTGGCCGTCAGTCCGCTCTTGAGCTGATCAAAAAAGAGCGGTTTTCCAGCTGGGATCACTGCCTCACACGCACCAAGAGTTTATGGCCATCCATGGATTTTTTGGGTGAAGATGGGGAGTGGCTGAACCAGCAGTTCCGAGAGGATTACCGCGACCGTGAACTGCAAATGAAGCAGTGGATTGTTAAATTTTTGCGCAGCCATAACTGGAGAAAGCACCATAAGCGACAGCCTTGGTTAGAGGCTGCCGAGCGCTTGAAAAACGCCCCTTTCGGCATTCAAAAAGATCAGCCCCTGGCCATCTTTGAAAAGCTGTTGTTGATACTCGGATATTCGCTGAGCCCGCACCTTGGGCCAGGACAAAAGAAGCATATCCAAAGCTGCCACAATTTCTTCGACTATGAAAGCCACTTTCCATATCGGGCACTGTGCGAGAAAGCGATCTCAATCAGCCCTTACCGGGATGACATCAATCAAGACAAAACCATGGTCAAACGATCTGCCCTGCGGCAATTTGTGCCACAAAGCAGCGATCTTGATGCATTGTTCCAATGGTTTATTTCGGATCCTGCACTCCCAATCGATTTTGGTTTGCCCCTTGGAGAGCTGCATCCAGAGCAATAGCCAGTTGATGCTGGGCCGCTGCTTTTTTACCAGTGTGTTTTCTGGTAAAATGTGCATCTTGTGAAAAAGGGATTTAATCTCCTCGACCTGAGCGTATCGTTAGCCATCGGTGCCTTAGTCCTGACTATTGATCAGTCCGTCAAAATCAAAGAAGCCCAGCGCCAGCAGGCGCGCAATGTCGGCATCGAAATGTACCGGTTCGCCAGCGCGGTGACCGAATACCTGCACACCGACCCTCGCGGCATCCTGAACCCGGGCACCAACATCACCTTTAACGGCACCTCGTTTCTGAAGCGTCAGGGCTGCGCAGGTTCAGGTTCTCATTCCGATGGCAGCACACTAGCCTTCCTTCCCTGTGACTTTCCAGATACCAGCACTTACGGGAACCTGCAGTTTGGTCTGACCATCGATGTAGATGCGGGCGGTACTGTGACGGCTTCCCGGGGCCTTGGGGATTTTCAGGTTGCCGGTAATCCGGAGCCCCTGCTGGCCAGCCTGTCATCATTTACCGCCAGCACCTTTGGCGGCAATACCCTGCGCTCCGGGGATTTTTACATCGGCCTGTATTCCTATCTGGCGGATTATCAGTTTGCGCCCGGCAGCGCCAATATTGCCTTGCGGGTGGAACAAACCACCAGCAATAACGAAGCACTGCTGGTCAATGGCGCCAACACCATGAACAACAACATTACCTTTGATGACACCCTGCCTGCGACACAGCGGGGTATCAATAATATCGCCCGGCTAACATCCCTGGCGGGTGGTACCGGTATTATTGAGATTCTCTCAGCGAATTTTTCCGTGTCAGCGACGGGTGACGTTGTTGCTACCGGATCGGTGACGTCCGGCGGCGACATAAACTCCGGTGGAGCCATAGCTGCTACCGGGAATATTGCCTCTGGCGGCGACGTCAGTGCCGTGGGATCGGTGGTGGCGGATGCTTTGATTGACGGGGATCATGCGGGGTTTGGTTTGGATCCGGGTAATGTGTCATTGATGAACGAAGTGTTTGCCAGCAGCATTACTGATATAGATAGTTCTCGTCCAAAAACGCATCAGGCAATCATAATTTGACTGTACGTGTGTTTT
>NZ_JAHHPO010000886.1 GCF_024606365.1 Endozoicomonas sp. ONNA2 | reverse complement strand
TCATCAGGAACGCTGAGTTTAAAATGGGAAAGTTATTTTTAGACGACTCCCAAGTGCTTCGAGTTCGTAGGGGCGGTGGGTCATTATATCTTTAAGAGTTAGTGCTGAATCCTGGATCAGTTCAAGGTTTTCAAACTCAATGTTTTCAAACGGGCTCAGGATATCCCTGGTAAGAGGACAGAAACCTGTGCCTGGAATGGGGACAGCATCTGCCTTGGGGGGGACCAGTGGTATCTTCTGTTTATCAGAAAAACGCTTTAGTACCTTTAGTATGTTCTTTTGTAGCTGATTCAGATCATTACCAGTAACCGTCATCACACCGACTTGAATATCCTGAACTGTGAGTCTGAAGACATTGTCGCTTTTGCTAAAAGCGAAGTAACAGATATGATCAGAAGCAGGTGCAACCCCAAACTGGGCCAATTCAGTACCAAGGCTGTCAACATCAACCTGGTGAAGCAGTTTCTTGATCAGATCACTTATTGAATTGAATCTGCGCGATGTGATTTTAAGCTCGTTAATTACTGCATCCCTCACTGTTTGTGCTTTTTTGTAGGCTTGGGCAATATATAAGCTGTCAGCATTCAGCCCCAATGAAGCTGGATGATTCTTTAGTGAATGTGGAGTCTTGAGATATAATACATCCTGCAAGGTCATTCTGATCTGGATTGGGAGCCGAGTATAACCCGTACCAAACAATATTGACTCTGCCAGACTAGTCAATGAAGTTGAGAACTTCCCATTTTGGCCTGCTATGGCTGTGGACAGTAGATCCGCCAAACAATATCCCAGATTCTTATCGTAAGCCAGGGCCAGGGCATCATGAGCCATCGCTTGACAAAAGATCTTATTCAAATTGACCGAGGCAGCTGCCTCATTGGCCAGTGATTGTACCTTAGCCAGATTTTTTTTTAACGCACTGATTTCTTTTAAAAATTCATGATAAGGGTTTTCTGATTCGTAGCCTTCTCGGATATGCTGTATTTTGTTGTACAGTATATTAACCTTGAAGGTAATTTGGCCAGCTTGGTAGAAACCATTGTCTTTGATAGCCTTGTCAATGTCTTGGCTGTACTTTTCCAGCCCTGACTTAATTGTTTCTTTATTTTTCATCCATTCGAACATCTCTTCGAATTCAGGATCATTAGTGATGTGATCAACTTCATACTGAGCTTTGGTGAAGGTATCACGCATTTTCCAGAAGCCTTCGAAGAATTTTTTCATCTCTTTCTGCATTGGTTCTTTCTCAAATTCATCAAGCAGTCTTTCGAACTTAAATTTAATGTCACCAATTTCCATTTCTGTAAGGTTTCTTCTGGTTCTTTTTCTTTTCGTGTCATCCTGATCATGGCTCGGGAGATAACTCTTTATTTGGTCAGTGAGCTGTTTCAGTTTATTGTTATAAACCCTGGCGTCGTCGGGAAAGGATTTTTTAATAGCCCTGGTGAAGGAAGAAACAATGAGTACCAGATTGAATAATTCATACCTGAATCCGTAACTTCAGAAGACGTTGAAACCTTCGGAAGCCGGTCG
>NZ_JAHHPO010000885.1 GCF_024606365.1 Endozoicomonas sp. ONNA2 | reverse complement strand
GGAGGCTGTCCGAGAATAGCGCCCGACTGGGCGTCCCCGTAGCGAGGATGGCAGCCAATTTGATGAAACAGGGAAAAGATTATTCTGCTTTATTTCCGGAATCAGCTGTATTCCGAAACCGTGTGTCCATGGCAGTCAGGATACTTCTGGCTAAACGACCAATTCCGGGTTTCTGATCATCAGCAAAAGGAATTGGACGACAAAGCGCCATGGCCCTGAACCCAATTCGGGCAGCATAGATACCGACGCCAATCCCGCTGGCAGCCTGGGAACTGACCACGCCAAGCAACCGGTTGGAAGTAAAGTCTGCCAACTGATCCGACAGCAGCTCTGTAGCACCCGCCAGCACCATCTGCTCCATAACCATGGTTAACAGGTGAGTACGGGCTGGCAATGAAGGTCTGACACCGTATACCTGACAGATCTCATCGAGCATCCGGATACTGCGCCAGGCCGACAGCAGCATATCAACCGCGGCAAACGGGCTCAGAGCCACCATCAAAGCCACTTGCTGGCTATGTTGTGAAATAAGGGTAACGGCCTGCTGGTCCAGTGTCTGGAAAAAATGGCGATCCAGATAAGCCAGCAGCTCGCTGTCATCACTGTAATCCGGCATTTCAGATAATACTTGTGCCAGCAGCACCTGCTGGGGCTTCCCCTGATAAAGTTTACTCAACTGCCCGAGCCAGTGTTTTTTTAATGCTGTCGTTCTCTGGTCGCGAAACTGTGCCGCCTGCGCCTGTAGTCCGCTGATCTGTCTGAAGTCCCGCTGATACAGGAAAAACTCCACCACGGCTTTAACGACAATGACCGCCAGAACCAGAAAAAGTGCACAAAACAACAAGGCTAATGACCAATGCAGTTGATACAAAAAAAGGCCCAGTCCGGCAGTTTGCCAAAGCACCAATAGCAACAGCAGAGTCAGCAGTCCATAACCTGCCGACCGGAGGAAACGCAGTGGTTTGGCCGCCAGCTCAGACCCCTGCAACACCCGTTCCTGAAAGCCATCACTGATGGACTCCGGTGTATCCAGGGATTGCTCGGGTTCCAGGGGAATAAAGTATGGGTCGTGAGTTCTGCTCATAAAAACCGGTCTCCCAGCAGATCATTAAGAATGCTATCCAGACGGATATGGGGTAATCGGCCACCCGCCATCAACTGTAGCCCCTCTGGCGGCATCAGTCGGCGCAGCTGCCATTGGCCCAAAGCCTGCCAGTCATCCATCGCCGGAATCTGTTCAGGAATATCCGGGTGCAGTAGCACTCCCGGTCCCTGCTCAGTCATCCCCTGCAGAGCCTGACGCCCCTGATAGTCTACATAAGTCGTTGAGCGAACAGCAGCAACCGCTTCGCAGCGGACATCAATAGCATTGAACGCGGCCCTGCGTCTTGCCTCCTGAACCAGGTTTGCCATCAATGCTCTCACCGCCTCATGCTGGTCAGGCAGCACCTGATCAATTTTACTGGCGGCAAACACAACCCGATCGATCCGTGGCTGAATTAATCGTCTGAGCAGGCTGTTGCGGCCATAATCAAAACTTTGCAGAACCCGGGTCAACGAGAAGCGAAGATCATCAAACGCTTCGGGACCACTGTTTAACGATTTAAGCACATCAACCAGCACCAGTTGTCGATCAACCTTCTGAAAGGTATTTCGATAAAAGGGTTTCACCCGGGTTTCCAGATAACTCTGATAATGCCTTTCACACACTTTGAATAAAGAGTCCTGCGAAGCTCCCCCCAACTGATCTTCTGAACAGCCAGTGATCGCCAGCAGCGGGATAAACGGCAGTTTGCTGTCATCACCTGAAGGGGCAACATGCAGCCAGCGTCCGGGTTGAATCATGGTCAAGCCCGCCTGCTGGCAAGCCGTGAGAAAGGTCAGCTGTTCTTGCCACAGTACTTGCAATTGCAACTCACAAATGGGTTCAAGAGGGTCAATGGACTTGAGCTTTTCGATAAAACTCCGGCCAATAGACTGGCGCATGGCACGGTCAAAAAGGGAGTGACTTTGCGCACACCAGCCACGGTAATCCATAGTCAGTAACGGCAGATCCAGTAACCACTCGCCCGGATAGTCACGAATCTCCAGATAAAGACGACTGATCCCGGGTTTTCCCCGGCGCAATAACCCGGGCGGATGACGGAACTTGATCTCCAGCAGGAAGCCGGATTCCTCCCTTGTGGCTTGCGGCCAACGACCTCTTGATAAGGCTTCAATACCCTGCTGACAGGGAAACCGTCTTACGCCATCCAGAGCGGACAGTTGTACCCCCAATAAGCGATCCTGCAAAACCGGGGGGAAGGCAGCCAGAAGCGCATCAGAATAGTGCTGTAACTGATGAACAAGACTGGTAATCAGGGTAGTTTTGCCGCTGCCGCTGAAGCCGGTCACCCCCAGTGTCAGGCGCCGGTTAAGCAGCCGGTCGACGCCATTCTCCAGGGAACTGGCCGCAGATCTGGCAAGATCCACCGCTTTATCCTGCCCAATCAGGAAAGACTTTTTAACCTTATCCTTTAACGGTTTCATCGTACTATCTTCATTACGCTCTTCATTGCACTCTTCATTACGCTCTTCATTGCACTCTTTATTGCACTAAACGGAATAACGACAGTGCCACAGGAGGCCCTATCTGCTATCTGAAAGTTCACCCATTAATGACCGCTGGGGCGACACTGTAAATAATAACCTGATTAGCACTGATCCTGCGTCATGACACAGAGAAAGTTTATATGACCTGCATGAGTTTGAGCTGCATACGCAATGCGGCATTGTAGGAAATGCCCGGTTGTCGATGAAGCGTCAGATCAGAAATCCCCG
>NZ_JAHHPO010000884.1 GCF_024606365.1 Endozoicomonas sp. ONNA2 | reverse complement strand
GTCGTCCTCGCTACGGGGACGCCCAGTCGGGCGCTATTCTCGGACAGCCTCCTGGCTGATCAACAGTGAATGAGCATTTCAAACAATCCTTACTGGCCGATGACCGCCGTTTCTTCCCTGATCCAGCCAAGGTACTCTGGCAGGCCGTTTTCTATGGGTATCTGAACAATCTGTGGCACATCATAGCTGTGTGCAGCTTTCAGGTATTGCTCCAGTACTTGATAACGCTCAACGGTGGTTTTTATGCGAAGCAGTACTTCCGGATCGGACTGAACTTCACCTTCCCATCGGTAGTGGCTGTGGATTGGACTGCTCTGAACGCAGGCTGCCAGGCGCTGTTCGATGATGGCCCTGGCATGGGTATCGGCTTCCTGTTGATTGGGGCAGGTGGTCAGTACCATGCAGAACCCGGTGGATGGTTTTACGGGCATTTGGCAACCGTTTTTATGAATGGTTTCATGCATTTGTTTACATACCATGATGATATTTACTAATGATGATATCTGAACAGGATCTCCATGAGCACACTGTTTATCCAGGAATTATCCGGACGGGTAAATGTTTGCCCTGCCAGGTGTTTATCCCAGTTTTCCCTTGCAGGCAATTTACCATTAATTGAGTGGTTCAGTAATGTTTCATTGAAAACACTATTTTCAGATTTTAAATGTTCAGTTATTTCTTCGTTACTTAATATTTCAATAATCAGCTGCTCTAGTGGTTTTCGATCTTCTCGTGTTGCGAGTGTACTCTGCAGAGGGTTTACATCCCCTATTGGGTTTCCAGATGCATCCACTCGGCATTCTGCTAAAAATTTTTCTGCATAATGTTTTTTCATGAGGTCAAATTCGTCGTTAATCTTCTTTCTTAAATCTATAGTACGAATATGGTTATGAAAAATACTATTACTCAAACGAAGCGCCATCATGGATTTGCTTTCCAAATATTTGCATATCTCTAAATGCATCTCTTGCGGGAGTTCGGTGAGTCCCAAAGGGTGATGTTCAGGGTTGGCTCTTTCCATACTGGCTGTTTTTACTTTGGCTGCATCATAGTGCCCAGTCATCGGTTGATTGGTAACCTTCTGGCACTTGATACTCGTCAAGTCATCATCATGCAACTTACACCGTCGATTGTAGGCCTGTGTACAACAGCTATCCGACTTGTGAGAGGATGGTTTGGTGATACTGGCATTAGTAACAGGACTTTGCGGGGATCTTGAACAGGAACTTTTGCCGGTGGTATCCATATGCACCTCATGGCAGAAATCAAGAAATGCCTGTTCAGGCATTTTCTGACTCAGGGAGTTCCTTTATCAGGATCTGAAACGCGGGTGAAATTTGGTACGAAATAATGAAATGTTTGTCAGGAACTTTTTCTTATTCATTATTGTCAAAATTACTGGTCAACGTTATCGCAACAGAAGATGTTGAGGCTTGGGAAAATGTACTTTTTCGAGCTTCCCAGAGTATCCATGCATTTCTGTTGCCGTTGATGGTTGAAATTCATAAGTTATTAAAGAGACGCTTCTATGAACAGTTTTCCAAAAGTAGACAGTACTGTATTAAATACAGGTAGTACATCTCAACACACACAGGGTTGCCCCCAGGTCTCCTATACCGGCGCGAGAAAAAACAGAAGTCTGTCCTTGAACTCAGAGGTTTCACCGTCAATTCCACCTGCCGATCAACCTCCGAAAATGCGCTCAGACATTGCAAGCCGGACATTGACTAAGGCTGGAAACATATCCGAAGTTGCTGAATTTGGGCAAAAAGCCCCGGTTACCGTCGAAAGCAGTGGCAAACCAGCTGTCAGACCAGAAGATGTCCTGGACAGGCAAATAAGAGAAAGACTGCAAGCCTTAAAAGACAAATACAAGGAACAGTTTTTCTTGATCAAGGATAAGTCCACCACCAGTAATTACTGCAAACCTGGCAGTTGGGAACCGTTGATTGTTGAAACTGCTGGAGAACTGGGTCAATTCGTCAATGAGTACAAAACTGATGAATGGCATTTTTTATTCAACGTAAAAGATCCTCAATGGCAACAGCATTTTGACCAAAGCACCATGGTT
This sequence comes from Endozoicomonas sp. ONNA2, assembly GCF_024606365.1. Classification (GTDB taxonomy): domain Bacteria; phylum Pseudomonadota; class Gammaproteobacteria; order Pseudomonadales; family Endozoicomonadaceae; genus Endozoicomonas. The sequence continues at coordinate 284 of NZ_JAHHPO010000884.1, read as the reverse complement.
GCCTTTCAATATGAATACCTTTCTGAAGCAAAACAATCAAAAATGATGTTGCCAAAAACAATCTTCGTCGAACAGGAAGTACTTGACAAAAAAAACCTTGAGGTAATTCACAAATATGCCAGTCGCCATGACTCAGAGCAGTTTAAAGATGAATATTTAACCACTACGGTCAATGGCAAACACATAGCGAGGGTGGCTGATGATTTTGGCTTGATTATCGAAGGTATAGAGCCTGAATCCGTAACTTCAGAAGACGTTGAAACCTTCGGAAGCCGGTCGTGCCG
>NZ_JAHHPO010000883.1 GCF_024606365.1 Endozoicomonas sp. ONNA2 | reverse complement strand
ATGGCTGCAGCTCCTGGTAATCGCGAACATTGTATGGGATCACCAAACAGTTACCCCTGAAAAATTTTCAATCAGTCTAACTCATTGATTTCATTATCAAAATTGTCCGAATGGAACTCATACCACATCACATTGATAATCCCAAAAGCGCAAGCCAGAAGTACACCAAGGATCCAGGCAAAATACCACATTGTTCAGTTCCCTCTCAGTAAAGTGAATGACTTTCTTGTTCAATGCGTTCAGCAGTCATGCGACTCCAGAGCTTGTAGAAACACCAGATGGTGTAGCCAAGGATGACAGGCACAAAGATAACGGCCACGCCGGTCATGATCGCCAGGGTCATAAAGCTTGAGGTGGCATCCCAGAGGGTCAGGCTGAATGATGGGGCGGTGCTGGAAGTCAGTACAAACGGGAACAGGCTGAAACCGGCGGTCATGATGATGCCGGCCTGGGCCAGGGATGAGCAGGTAAAGTTAAGCCCATTGCGCTGGGTGGCAGAGAAGATCATGACGCCAAGGGTGCCCAGGAAGCCAAGTACCGGGGCAATGATCATGATGGGGTATTGGCTGTAGTTATTCAGCCAGGCACCCTGGGCAAGAATGACGGTTTTTTCCAGCGGATTGGATGGGGCATTGGTATCCAGAACACTGGTGACCTGGTAACCGTTGATATGGGCAACCCAGAAACCGCCCAGGGCAAAGGCCACCATGGTCAGCAGGGCAGAGTAGCGGGCGACAGTGGCCGCACGGTGACGGATGGGGTCGCCAGAACGCATTTTCTGCCAGACCGCCCCCTGCATGGTGAGCATGGATGCACTGACAACGCCGCACAACAGCGAGAATGGGTTGAGCAGGTCAAAGAATGAGCCTGAGAAGCTGGAGCGCATAAAGCCGTCCAGCTCAAAGCCGAAGCCCACAAAGATGTTGCCAAAGCCAACGCCAAATACCAGCGACGGGACAATACCACTGACAAACAGTCCCCAGTCCCAGGCACTGCGCCACCCTGGGTTCGCCAGTTTCGAGCGGTAGTCAAAGGCCATGGGGCGAATCAGCAGGGCAAATAACACCAGCACCATGGCCCAGTAAAAGCCGGAGAAAGCGGTCGCGTAGACGGTAGGCCAGGCGGCAAATAGTGCACCACCGGCCGTGATCAGCCAGACCTGGTTGCCGTCCCAGTGGGGGGCTACGGCATTGATCATGATTCGACGTTCAGTGTCGTTTTTACTCATAAACGGCAACAGGTTGGCAGTGCCCAGGTCGTAGCCGTCCATAATGGCAAAACCGATAAACAGGACGCCGATCAGTACCCACCAGATAAATCGGAGAAGTTCATAATCCATGGTCATCACTCCTTATGCTTTTCCGGGGAGGGGACTGTCAGAAACGACAGCATCGGTTAAGGCCTGCTGTTGTTCGAAGTGGTAGCGTCCGGTGTGCAGGCTGCTCGGGCCAAGTCTGGAATATTTCACCATTAGCCATACTTCAATGACGGCAAAGATTCCGTAGAACAACGTGAAGCCGGCAATGCTCAGGTAGAGATCGGTGGCCGTCCGGGTGGACGCCGACAGATAGGTGGGCAGGATACCGGAGATGGACCAGGGTTGACGGCCGTATTCCGCCACAAACCAGCCCATTTCACTGGCAATCCAGGGCAGGGGCAGGGACCAGAGACAGAGTTTCAGGAAGAAACGGCTCTGGTATTCATTGCGGCGGGCGGTTTTCACAAAGGCTGTCACCAGCAGCAAAAGCATCAGCACGCCGCAGCCAACCATGATTCGGAAGGAGAAAAACAGCGGCCATACCGTCGGGATGGCATCTTCTGCCGCCTGACGGATCATTGCCTCGGTGGCCGCAGGGATGTTATCGGTGTAGCGGGTCAGCAACAGGCCATAGCCGAGGTCGTCCACCACTTCCAGAAAGGCTGCCCGGTTTTCCGGGGTATCTTCGCCATTTTTCAGTTTTTGCAGCAAGTCGTAGGCCTGCATACCGCTCTGGATGCGGACGATCTTGTTTTCAATCAGGTCTTTGATGCCGGTCACTTCTTCATCCAGTGAGCGGGTGGCAATAATGCCCATCAGGTAAGGAATCCTGATGGCGTAGTCGGTTTCCATCGTTTCCTGGTTCGGGATACCGATCACGGTAAAGCTGGCTGGTGCCGGGTGGGTATCCCATTCCGCTTCAATGGCGGCCAGTTTTACTTCCTGCACATCGCCCAGCTCATAGCCGGATTCGTCACCCAGAAGAATAACGGACAGAATGGCGGCCAGACCAAACCCGGAAGCCACGGCAAATGAGCGGCGGGCAAAGCCGATATCACGATTGTTCAGCAGGTAGTAGGCAGAGATGGACAGGACGAAAATAGCGCCCGTGGTATAACCCGCCGCTACCGTATGGATAAACTTGACCTGTGCCACCGGGTTGAATACCAGGTCGGCAAAGCTGGTCATCTCCATGCGCATGGTTTCAAAGTTGAACTCGGCACCTACCGGGTTCTGCATCCAGGCGTTGGCAATCAGAATCCACAGTGCCGACAGGTTGGTGCCAATGGCCATTAACCAGGTACAAGCCAGATGCTGCACTTTACTCAGCCGGTCCCAACCGAAGAAGAACATACCCACGAAAGTGGATTCCAGGAAGAAGGCCATCAGGGCTTCAATGGCCAGTGGTGCGCCGAAAATATCGCCAACGTAGTGGGAGTAGTAGGACCAGTTGGTACCAAACTGGAACTCCATGGTCAGACCGGTGGCGACACCCACGGCAAAGTTGATCCCAAAGAGTTTGCCCCAGAACCGGGTCATATCCTTGTAGATCTGTTTCCCCGTCATGACATAGACGGATTCCATAATGGCAAGAATAAAAGTCATGCCAATGGTCAATGGCACAAATAGAAAATGATAGAGCGCAGTAATGGCAAATTGAAAGCGCGAGAGATCGATGACTTCATCCAGGATCATGATTTAAACCCGTAACAGCTTGAAATACGTAGCATTGCTAATAATCCGTAAGGTTTTATACCGCCATTTTACCGCCGTTTTCGATGGTTCAACGTGGATAAGTATGGACAATGAATGCCGCATAATACGTTATTTTACGTTCCATAAGGAATACGGGATTGCTACCCCGGTACACAAATCAACTGGTGCAGAAGACGCACCCTGATCGCGTCTTTTTTGTATCTACACACCCGGGTCAATACTTACACTCAGCCCGGCGAAACGGCTGAAACCCGTACCCGGCAAACGGAACAGGGCAACATCAATGAAGTGTTCATGAAACAGGTGGACAGCTGCATGAATAAACAGATCAGCCGTGGCCGGGGACTGGCACGCACACTGGAAGGGCGGTATGCGCTGTCACGTTAAAGTGATTGAATCGCAGCCAGACGCCACAAAAATATTTGTTTAGCCTGAAAGACCATTGGCGCGGCATCAAATAAACGATCAGCCACTAATTCAGCGACTGACGCAACGCGTCATTAATAAACTGGTTCAGGCTGCGGTTGCTGGCGGCAGCGGCCACACTGGCGGATTCGTGCAGGTCCGGGTCAATGCGCAGGTTCAGCTTGCCGGAGAACGCCTTGCGCGGTTCAATGCCTTCCTCTTTGCAGGCATCCAGAAACACTTTAAGAGAAACCTTGCCTTCCTGGTGCAGGTTTTTGACATCCGCCGCGTAAAAATCCGCGCCGCCGTTCAGGCCGACAAATTCACCCCGGAACAGGTCAATCTCCGGATCGTAAGTAATAACGGCGATATAGCCGTTAATGTTCATCTGGTTAATCATGGCGTCACTCCGTTGTTTTCCAGCCACCGGCGAATACTGGCCACCGCACCCTTGTCGGTATCCGGTGATGCGGGCGGTGAAAGATTCGCACCTCACCAAACAGCACCACTTTGACCCGGCTGCCCTCACGTTCTTCGATCCGGGCACCAGGGGCAATAAACAGGCTTTCAATATCCGCCTGGGAGGCTGTCCGAGAATAGCGCCCGTAGCAAGGATGGCAGAAAATTGAGGA
>NZ_JAHHPO010000882.1 GCF_024606365.1 Endozoicomonas sp. ONNA2 | reverse complement strand
GTGTAATACCGTCCATATTAGGAAAGTTGTTTTTAGACAATTCCTTATTAGGTTCAACTGCTGAATTCAGGTTTGACTACTGAAAGCTGATTGACACTATCCAGAGAGGGCATAAAAAAGTAAGGGCAAAGATTTTGAGGATTGTTATTACCTTAAGCAGCTGGCCATCATATAGAATCGAATATTTCTGGCTACTTGGGCTGGTACTATGTGAGGCACAACGGAGGGAGCATCGCCGTTACTATGTGACCGCAGTTGTAACGAAGTGGATGCAGGAGCCAGAGCAACGCAGGAGCAGTTGCCGGGAGTACGCCACAAGGAGCCAGAAACATATAATTCATATGGTTAGCTACTTGACTACAGCATCACTTCAGCCCTCAAAAGAGGAAGAAGTGATGAGACTAAATAAGGGAAGTGGCGAAAAAAGAACAATTAACGAACTAAAGCGAAGACCAGTTGGTCAATAAATTGCTCTTCTTTATAAACATGCTTTTTCATCACACCTTCAAGCTCAAAACCACACTTTTCCAGCACACGGCGAGAGCCATCATTGCGAGCCTGTACATCAGCAAAAATACGAACCAGCCCCATTTCATCAAATGCATACTGGCAGACATAAGAAAGTGCAGCGGTCATAATGCCTTTGCCCCAATGATCTTCTGAAACCCAAAAGCCAATCTCTGCGCCAAAGCGATGAACATCCAGTTGCACGACAAACCCGATTTCACCAATAGCTTCACCACCAAAGTCAATAGCAAAGCGGGTTCTGGTCTCATGTTCCTTTACATGCTGAACCCAGGCCCTTGCATGCTCTATGGTATAGGGATGCGGGAAAGTATCCCGAAGGTTTCTGGCTATTTTAAAGTTATTACCATGTTTGGCCAGAGAGATTGCATCACCATAAAGAAATCTTCTGAGGCAGTAACCATTACCCAAGTCTATGTGCATATCATTATCCTGATAGTCAGCTATCAGGTAAAACATCGGCAAAAGTACTATGGGCTTTATTTATATACCAATAACCCATTGATATGACTTAATACACCGAGGATTATCCAACCAAGCTGAAGTTTAAGTTTATCTAATCCATTTAGCAGGCTTGATTTTTTATAAGGTATATAAGTAGTTAACCAAATGAAACCATATTTTCTGACTAAGTGACCAGTCACTCTGCTGCGTTGCAACTCCGG
>NZ_JAHHPO010000881.1 GCF_024606365.1 Endozoicomonas sp. ONNA2 | reverse complement strand
AGTAAATAGAACCACTATTTACTAAAAATTTCCGACTTTTTATCCTCAATTTTCTGCCATCCTCGCTACGGGGTCGCCTAGACGGGCGCTATTCTCGGACAGCCTCCTGGCCAATTGATACACCTAAGCGAAGACCGGCTATTTCTGGAGTTGACGTGTTTATTGTCAATAAGAAAAAGTCGGCCTTCGCGTACTGGTGGCATTTTGCTATTCCTGATGTCTGTTTTAACCCTTTGACAACAGGATTCAAAGAAATATCAATTGTGGCGGTGAAAGTCAGGTAACTGTCCACTTCTCCAGTAACTGTGCCTGCGCAGTAATGCGCGAAAACACCAGAGCATTAGCAAAGTGAAGAGGATGGGCAGGATAAATACCTCGAGTAGAGTGATTGCCACGTAGCGAGTCATATTGGTAGCAAGGTGGCTGGTTTTTTCAGACAGCTTAACCTTGATATTGCTAAATTGTTCTAGTGAAGAACTGGCGTCGTCTTTAATGGACTTGTAACTGTCTCCTTTCAAGATATGGTGTCGTGTATCTCTGATAGCATGATAGCTATCATGAAACAGCGCTTCGGTAACTGCCTGACTGGTTTTGCTGACAGCATTGACAGATAGTGGAAAGATGAAAGCCAGCAAAACTACAATAATCAGCACACCTTCACCAAAGCGTATCAGTGACATATGCAAGCGACTGCGAGTAGGTAGCCAGGTATCCGTTGCAACGATGGCAATCATGCCCACTTCAGCCACCAGCACCAGCCATGGTGTTAGCCACTGAATCATGGTGAGCAGTGTGTCAATGCTATGAAGTGCCACCAGGTTAAAAAGGGCAAAGTTCCTGCCATAAGCCACCATTTCGGTCAGTTGGGAAATAATATTCCCCAACTGGATATTGGCATTCACAAAAAAGCTGATACCAAATTCACTACTTTGTAATACCATTAATCCGGCGTGCAGCTCAGCCAATAACAGCGTTATGGACCTGGCCCGTCTTTCAGCATCCTCAAGGAAGCCAGTGTTCTCCCTTATCAGGTTCCCCATTAACAAGTGGTCCAGATGCTGGAGCTGACCATTGCCTGCCAGCCACCAAGTGACAGCTAGCAGAATGCACAGAGCGGCGAGTACAACGTATTTGAAACCATTATGCAGGTGATTGACCGGTAAGTGTTGTGTGCTGTTCATACCCTGCAACTCCCCAGTTCTCGCATAGATTGTTCGTTTCCGCGATAAAGGCTCTGGTCAACATGGCCACCAATACCATGAACAATACTATTGTCTGAGTATTGCCAGAAGCTCCATGGAATACCTGCAATTTTACCTTGGTCAGAAGTGTAATCGCTGATCCAGAGGGGGTAGTCGGAAAAACGCATTTTCAGATATTTTTTCCAGAACGACTTGTTGGTATAAATAATGGGCGTACAGCCGGTGCTTTCACTCACTTTATCCAACCACTGTTGGATATCATCATGAAAGCCAGCCAGGTCTTTGCCCGGATGGACTTCAATATCTAAAACAGGAGGCAGTGTAAAATCATATGCGCTGGTGTGCTCTAAGAAATGTCTGGCCTGTTCAACTGGGTCTGTATCACGTGTATAAAAGTGATAAACACTGAAATTCATTGAAGTATCTTTTATTTCATTAATATTATTGCGTAGTTGAGGATCAACGTAATGTTTGCCTTCCGTCGCTTTGATAAAGGCAAAGTGAAATGTTTCTGCTACGGCTTGCCAGTCTACACTACCCTGATAGTGGGAAACATCTATACCGTGAAGATGCTCGCTGGCAACATCTGTCGTTAATGGCTGACTACTCTGGACAGAAGAACTACTTTTTGTGGTGGCAATTATGCGGTGATAGCTTGCATAAACAAGCACAATAATGGCAATACCAATCATGGTATCGAAAACATAAAACCATAGCTTAAACTTTGGTTTGAAAACCTGATCCATAGCCGTACCTTATTGCATAAATTATTTGTTGGTGGACTATCCCTTAGTCATCGGGAAAAATCAATAAAGACATTCAGAAAAGTTGTTTGATTAATACGACAATAGACTTTTAGTAT
>NZ_JAHHPO010000079.1 GCF_024606365.1 Endozoicomonas sp. ONNA2 | reverse complement strand
TAGTAACTGTCCACTTAGCCAGAAATATACGATTCCATTTGGCCAACTACTTAAGCCTCTTGAACGGCCGATTCATAACTTGGAGGAGAGAGTTCATGATTGATACGATCGTTTAATTGAGCCATATCAAGCTGGTTAAATTCAGAGATGGACGACTGGTAATCCCTGCTATCGAAATTCATGGTTAAGAGTGCGAGGAGTTGTCGTTTGACTATCAATGAATCACTGTCCAGAATTTGCCTGCAAAATGTTTCCGACGTAATGATTTTTTGTCTCAGTGGATTACCCAAGTTAAAAAACATGCCATTTGATAATTTATGCATGAAAATAGTTAGCAGGTTTTCAGCAGTACCTTCGGGCTTGCCAGGATCCAGATTTGGTCGGCCAAGTAGCTCACGTGCCAAATCGGCATTATTTAACAATATGGCCTGACCAATAAGGCTTACCGGGACACTTGCTTTACTCGTTGTACGAAATGATAACACAGGAGGAAATTCAATATTGAAGGCTTGTTTAAATGGTCCATAGCGAAAAAATTCTATTTTTGTATTGATCCGGGTTCTGGCATCACTGGCAAGCAATACACTGATTTCACTTCTGTTTTTGGCAGCTACCTGAGTGTTTACCAACTCCGTTGGCGTCATGGATATGCTACGATCGATATCCATAACTTGATTGGGTTGGTTCGGGTTGGTTTCTTGGCTGCCCAGTAATACACCCATCGTCGTGGATGTAAAATTAGCAGGCGAATAGTCAGCGGCCTTGAAAGTCCTTGAGGGGAAATAACTTTCTCCCGCTAACAGCGTATTCGGTGATGCGCCAAGGTTAATTAGCAATTGCAACGCTTCATTGTTGCCGCGCACTGCCGCCTGGATAGCCGGGTTTTCATTTTTATTCTTCAAACAAAGATTCATGGATGATGGATTCTGGTCAATAATACGACTGATCAGTTGCGTATTGTTATGTTTGGCTGCTTGCATTAATGCTTTATCCGGCCCTTTAAATTTCAGACACCATTCGTCAAGTTTGCGCCGATGCCAAGAGCAGCTCCGTATATGACTGCTCTGTTGTTCTGAATGCCCGTTTGTAGCGCCGCTGCGATTGCCGGGAAGAAGTGGGTTGGATGCTCCAGAGGCTATCATGCTGTTGACTCCATATTCTGACAACTTTGATTATTGATTATTAGTTCTCTATAAAGTTCAAAAGTCATGGATATAAACAGCTCATTACCTGTGGAACCATTGCTGCATGAAAGTGTCCGATGTATTGATTGGGTAAAATGGTCTGCTAGAAAATAATTCAGTGATAAAACACGAACATGAATTCATCTAATGATTTTTCTTCTTGCCCTGTGGCTTCCAAGTGGCTTACTGAAACCGAAACAACCTGTCATGAAGAAGAAATTATAATGACAAGTGCTTTTTTTAATGACAAAAAAGTTGAAACATTTAAACACCTCGGTTTTGGCTATGTTTCACAAATGATGGAGCAACAACAAAATAGTGGTTTTGATTCCTCCCACTGGTCAGAAACGGACAAGCTTCCTTCATTATTTCCTGAAATTGATGATCTTGCCTATACCTGCGCAGACAGCGAAGTAAGTAATCGTCCACTCTCTTCACACCGGGAAAATTGTGATGAATTCGGAAATGGCGATATTTTCACAGAAATGCAAATGAATGAACCGGATGCCCGGGCAGAAAATTCAGCAAAGGTCTTGCCCACTGCCAAGAAGCCTTTTCAGTGTGATCAATGTAAGAAGACCTTTAGTCAAAAGGTGCATCTGACAAGACACATCCGCATCCACACAGGTGAGAGGCCCTTTAAGTGTAAGATCTGCGACAAGGGCTTCATTCAATCCAGTGAACTGAAACACCACACCTACATCCACACCGGCGATAGGCCCTATAAATGCCGGGTGTGCGAAAAGAGCTTCAATCTACCCAGTCTCCTGATAAATCATTCCCGCACCCACATCGGTGAGAGGCCCTATAAATGCCGGGTATGCGAAAAGAGCTTCTATCAACCCAGGCAACTGTTAATTCATTCCCGCATCCACACCGGCGAGAGGCCCTTTAAGTGCAGGGTGTGCGAAATGAGCTTCAAACAATCCGGTCACCTGATAAATCATACCCGTACCCACATCGGAGAGAGGCCCTATAAGTGTAATGATTGCGGGAAGCGATTTACCCAAAAATTTTCCCTGAAACAACACACCCGCATCCACACCGGCGAAAGTCTCTTTACATGTGAGGTGTGCGAAACGAGCTTTGTATTCAAAAGTTCTCTAAAAAGGCACTTTAATTCTAAAAGCCATTTGCTCAAACAGACTCAACGGTTATCAACCGAGCCGTCAGGAAATACTCAGAACCCTGCGGCGATGGATGTATATTAAAATGGCAGGCTATGTGTTGTTACGAATTCAGGCTTTTGTGGAACTTACCCTGCTGATTTTATGTCCTAAGCTCAGTGTTGATTCTAATAGCAGGCTAAAGCGATGAACGGTATCGGTAGAAACGGGACAGATTTATTCTTTGAATGCCCTATCTGTACTGGTGAAGACGGCTATTTCGGACAGTTTGGCGGGCGTTCACTGGTCAGAACCTCTTGCGATTCACGTCACGTTTTCCATCTGGAATGCATCACAGGATGGCTTGACAGTGAACAACAGTCGGCAAAAACGCTTGACCAACGGGAATGTGTATGCAGGCAACCGGCACTGCCATTGATTCGTATGGATGGTATGAGACCACTTTTTGACGAATCCCCTTATTGTGAAACCCTGATATATAATTACTGTCAGAACGGAAGACTGCCCGAGCTCAGGGCGCTGCTGCGCCAGAACGAGACTTTGGCTAATCTGACTTACCATTCGGTGACCACCGGTTATCCTGAACACCTGTTAGCTGTCGCCTTAAAGAACGAACATACTGATATAGTCCGGCTCTTGATTGATTATCACGCCGATGTCAATGCCGTCGAGCACAATGGTGAGACCATCCTGCAAATTGCCGCCCGGCTAGGCCGCACCGAGGAATTCAATATGCTGATCAGGGCAGGGGCGAATATCAATAACGTACCGCGTACCGCTGTCCAGGGGGGCGATGCTCCAATGCTTCAATACCCGAGCAGCACTCAACCAGGTCAACTTGCCCTTAATATCGCACTGCTCGAAGCCGCCGAGCGGGGGCAAACGCAGCGTCTTGGAAGCTTGATCACAGCGGGAGCGAACAACCTTTCCCATGCGTTGCGCATCGCCACCGAGCGGGGCCAAACCCAGTGCCTGAGACCTCTGATCACCGCGGGAGCGTACGACCTTGACGGTGCCTTGAGCATCGCTGTTCTGTCAGACTACACCGAGGGCCGACGCGTTCTGGAACAACATGGTGCAAATATTTTTACTGCACTGAACACAGCTGCCAGAGAAGATTCTCTGGAATTTTTCAATCTTCTCTACGAGAGACTCATCAATGAAACCGATGAAGAAGGTCAAACGCCGTTGCATATCACTGCAGCCAAC
>NZ_JAHHPO010000880.1 GCF_024606365.1 Endozoicomonas sp. ONNA2 | reverse complement strand
GATCATAGCTGACCCTGCAGGGTTGACAGGCTCTTCGAATCCATGGGTTGGCCGATTTGGAGAATATTATCAGTTGACCTGAGTGCAGGTTTTGGTCAATGTCAGAAAGCGGATGACATTTTTTTATGGCGTCTTGCCAAGGGTTTTGGTAGTTTCTCCGCTTCTTTAAGGAAGGCAAGAGGCAAGTGCCAGGAGCTTTTGTTCTCGCCAGGCACCCATGATGTTGACCTTGGCTTTCAGGGAGCCGGTTTACCGGCAGAAACAGAGGGATCGCAGAGGCTGCTGTCAACAGGCAGAAGCGAGCGCCTCTAAATGGAGAGATCCAGGATTCTTGCTCATTTGAGATCCCCTGGCTCATGAACAGAAGGTGGTGAGGCTGTAATCATGTCAGCACAGAAAAAAGCGGATACCGGCAATCTGCTCAAATCGTATACCCCCTACCAGGAAAAGGATGGGGAAGAATACATGAACGAGCATCAGATCGCCCACTTCACCAGGATCCTGCAAAACTGGAAGCAGGAGCTGATGGAAGAAGTGGATCGTACAGTTAACCATATGCAGGATGAGGCTGCGAACTTCCCTGATCCGGCAGACCGCGCCAGTCAGGAAGAAGAGTTCAGCCTTGAACTGAGAACCCGTGACCGGGAGCGTAAACTGATCAAGAAAATCAACGATACACTGTCCCGGATCGAAGAGGACGATTACGGTTTTTGCGATAGCTGTGGCGTAGAAATAGGCATTCGCCGCCTGGAAGCCCGTCCTACCGCTACGCTGTGTATCGACTGCAAGACACTGGCCGAGATCAAGGAAAGACAGCTGGGTAACTGAGGTACCCTGGTGATGAATCAGGCTGTGGCACGGTGAGTATCACAGCCTGATTCATTCTCGACGGATTCTTTGTAGCTAACGGCACTTCAGATGCTAACCCGGAATTTCATAAACGTGCTCCCGATCTCGCTTGTCCCTTGCCGCTCTGAGAGAGTTTTGCCCAGTCGACCGGACTCCCCGCGCTCCCTCACAAAATCCCCCGGCGCGACAGGAC
>NZ_JAHHPO010000879.1 GCF_024606365.1 Endozoicomonas sp. ONNA2 | reverse complement strand
GCGGGACTATTTGCCGAACAAAAGCGGATTTTTAGACCAATTTGCTGCCGCCGCAGCAGGGCAGTCTATTTTCGGACAGCCTCCCGGGTATCTGAACAGTGGAACTTGACGTTGAGTGATGCGCTTTGCTGGCGAAGTCGAGAACCAGACATATGCGCCTTTAAAGTTTATGGGGAATACTACCAGGCATGGTGGACTGATAACCCTTAATTGTTAGAGGTGTGGTTTTCATACGTATGGTTGATTTCTGTACTAAGATGCATCTTCAAGCGATGGTACTGGACGAAAGCTATAAAACAATCAGGCAACTGTAAGGCAGTCTTAATATGGTCTCAACAATGGATTCCTCACCAGAAGGCATGAAAAGCTCTGGTAAGCACGACAGCGGTATGAAATTGAAATATCAGGGACGAAAAACCAGTCGTGTCAATAGTGAACAGCGTCGTCGTACAATCCTTGAGGCGGCATTAAGAATCGTTGTCAGAGACGGAGTCAGGGGAGTCCGTCATCGCGCTGTTGCCAAGGAAGCCAATGTTCCTCTTTCTGCAACTACTTATTATTTCAAAGATATTACGGATCTGATTACCGACACCTTCACTTTGTTTGTGGAGATGGGTGCTCAGAAGTTCAAGGCCTACTGGGAAGAATCTGACAGTATGCTGAAAATGGCCATAAAAGAGCTTGAGCCGTCAGACCAGGCCAGTCGTCAGATATTTGCTGACCGGATTAGCGATCTCGCCATTGAGTATGTTTTGATTCAGTTGGCAGAGCACCCTGACTACCTGATCGCTGAACGTGCTTTTCAGCAGGAATGTTTGCGTAATGAAAACCTCAGGCCTATTGCTTTCAGTCACCAGAAATTCTTCCTTGATAGTCTCAAAACATTCTTTACAAAAATCGGCTCCAGGCAACCTGATATTGATGCAGAACTGTTTGGCAGTATCATCCTTCATGTTGAGTATCAGGGATTAGTTGCAGGTTTTGAGGACGAAAGAACCGTTCGGAGGCTCAGGCTAATGCTTAAACGTCAGATAGAGTTGATGTTGGGTGTATACAACTAGGAGGCTGTCCGAGAATAGCGCCCGACTGGGCGTCCCCGTAGCGAGGATTGCGA
>NZ_JAHHPO010000878.1 GCF_024606365.1 Endozoicomonas sp. ONNA2 | reverse complement strand
GATGCGCTTCGTCTTTATTTTTATTCGCTCTAAACCGTTCACGAATAGGCAAGTAAATCTTCGCTCTAAACCGTTCACGAATAGGCAAGTAAATCAGGGTCACAAGTAAATCAGGGTCAAGTCTTGATTCTTGACGCTCTCTAATCCTTTTCTGCTCTAATGAATCTGACTCCTGATCATGCAGCTTTGCTACCGCTGTCTGTTTAAGGATTATTGCCCTTTTCTCGAAAAAATTTGATGTAGCCGCAGAATAATTTCATTGAATTTTTCTGCTTTAATGGTCGCGATTTCCTGGCAGATAATGCTTTGGTGTGCCGTGAATAGCTTTCCCGGGCGTGCAAAGCTCTCACGATTGAGGGTTCCCTGATTGAAGTCGTTCGCAGTAATAACAATTGCTGCAGGATCAGAGTAGGGTTTACTGGTGATCTGGCAGAGAATAACATCACCCTTTTTAACGCTGGCAAGCACCAGTGCCGGTCGGCGTTTAGTGGACGATAAGTCGGAGAACGGGAAGTTAATAGTGACTATTGTTCCTTTTGAAGGCATTCCCATGCTTCATCCTCATCTGGCTTATTCCAGTCTGCTACCAGTGATGGTTCACTTAACAGCGCTTCATCATTAATCTGCTGACCGGGTGATTCTTCAAGTATGGTTATCAATACTTTCGATCCTGAGGGTAAGACCAGATTATCTGGCAGTTTCAGGTTTCCCTGATTATCTACAGTGGCTTTGTAAGTCTGAAACATATCCATGCTCCCTGTGTCAATGGCTCATCAACGATAGCTTAGTTCCGTAGTGAGGGGAAGAAAATCAGGGTCATGTATGGTCCGTCCCGCATTGCAAGGATTTGAGGACGCTGTCGATATATTCAATCACCCCATGCTCAGCAGGGTCGATGATCGGGCCGATTATGGCGAAGAACGCTGGGTAGCCATTGGCCGTATTCACCACCTCACCGGCGTAGTGGTCTACACCGAACGAGTGGATGATGTATTACGGATCATCTCAGCCCGAAAAGCCACCAGGAAAGAGGTTCAACACTATGAAGAAAACATCCGGTACTGACTGGGAGCGCCTCAATGCCATGAGTGACGAGGACATCGACACTTCTGATATACCTGAACTGGACGATAATTTTTTCCAACAGGCCGAGCTGCACCTACCGGTGAAAAAACCAGTGACTATCCGACTGGATGCCGACGTTCTGGAATGGTTCAAGGGGCAGGGGCAGGGATATCAGACCCGCATAAACAATTTGCTGAGAAAATATATGGAAACTCACCAGAACCGTTGAATCAAAAAATCAGGGTCAGGTCTTTCTTGCGACAGGCTAAGCCTGAGAATGTGGGAGGTTCTATGAACTGAAAT
>NZ_JAHHPO010000877.1 GCF_024606365.1 Endozoicomonas sp. ONNA2 | reverse complement strand
TATTCTTAAATAAACTTTCTCTGTATCATGACGTACGATCAGTGGTAATCAGGTTAGCTTTTGCAAAGCTCCATAATTCAATATCCGGAGAGTTGTCCAGGCTTGCATGAATAATATGCAGGCTTTTCGGAAACTGGGGTTCTATTCGTGTTATCAACCGGGGTGAAAGATTTTCATCAAGGAGCAGCACAGGCTGCACCTTTTATGGTATTCGCAGCATAAAGGAGTGCTGCTTTTATCTGTACCGCTTGCAGGTTGGGGTGGTCTGTCAGGATTTCATCAGTGCTTATCCCCTCAGCCAGCATTTCAAGAATATCGATAACCGTTATTCTTGTACCCTTGATACAGGGCTTACCACACCGTTTGGCTGAGTCGGTTTCTATGTATTGCAAATAATCCTGTTGTTCCATGCCGTTGAACCTCTTTGCCACTGCTTATGGGGTCAGGTCATTCATTATGCACAATGTAACCCAACACCCTTATTACACGTTGTACAGTTCGATACCAGAATATCACTACTGAACAGGACTTACTGGTAATGCAAGAAGCTATTTTGCAAACACAGCTGAAAACTGACTCTCGCTATTTTGAGTTGAGTAGCAAGATAGATCGGGTTGATAGCAACCTTAGGGTTGAAATCGCAGCTATCTCCCGTCAATTCTGGATTACCTTTGGTGGATTAATTACTACAATTCTCAGTGTGTTTGCGGTGAACTGGTACTTTCATTAAATCTTAAACTGAAAAGAAAAACGGAAAAAACCGGGGGTCTTTCTTTTTGAACAACTTTTGTCATTTATAAAAATAAAAAGAAGATATTTTCACAATGCAAGGCCTGCCTCAAATTCCCCTTTTCAATGTTAACAACAGTCCGACAATCTCCCGGGATCAACCCAATACACAAAAACCGGGGTCAAAAAACCGAAAAACCGGGGTCAAGTCTTGATTCTTGACGAAAAAAAATATGAAAAACCGGGATCAAACCTTGATTCATGACGTTCAAAAAACCGGCTTATCCCGAATCACAACGCTGATAAAACACCTGTCCAACCCGTTTGATATGATCCAACAAATTAGGGTTGTCAATGCTTGCCAAAATGGATAGATCAAACTGGTAAGGCAGCATCAGCTCCTCCAGTGTTTCTTCAATCCTGAATTGGATTGTTAAGTCCAGTATTGCCTCTTTGGACGGTAATAAGGTCAGGTCGATATCTGAGCCTGGTTTATAAGTGCCTTTTGCTCTCGACCCATAAATGATGACACGATCAACTTGTGGAAAGGCCGCCATAACCTGTTGAATGGCGGTTATGGTTTGTTCCTTTAATCCAAATCGGTTGGCCATCAGTTACTATCATCCAGCCAGTTTGCCAGCGTTACTTTTAGCTCGCAGAAAGCCGTAAAATACTGATCCAGAATTTTTTTAGCAATGTCATTAGCGACAGCTTCCACATAAGTATGTGATGTGAGGTTACGACTTTTTATCATTTCCATCCAGAGTTCGCCATCAACCACCAGCCCTTCCCTGAAAGCTACCCTTGCAGCATCTCTTGACCCCATTACACCGCTAATTCCCCGATAATCCAGGAAGTCTTTCAGTGTTTTCCAGGCCAATTCATGGGTGAATTCAAAGCCTTGAATCAATCCCTGCTGCTCCAGTTTTGACAGGGCGCGTTGTTGTGAAAGCTCCACGGCTTCCTGCAAAGAATCCAGGGCACGCTGGTAGTTATCAAACCGCTGTATCCAGCGAATATCGTCGTTGTTGTTCGGCATGGTGTGCTGACATAGAGGTGTATGAGCTTTTAATCGTAGCAAGTTAGTGGTTATCAGGGAAAGAAAGCTGGAAAACCGGGGTCAAGTCTTTCTTGCGACAGGCTAAGCCTGAGAATGTGGGAGGTTCTATGAACTGAAAT
>NZ_JAHHPO010000876.1 GCF_024606365.1 Endozoicomonas sp. ONNA2 | reverse complement strand
GAAGATTACTGAGCCCACCGGAGGAAATCGATGCCCCCATATCCCACAAGGATTCCAGGAGGCTGTCCGAGAATAGACTGCCACCGCACGACTTCATGGATGCAGGAGCTAGAACAACGCAGGAGCAGTTGCCGGTAGGGCAGTCTATTCTCGGACAGCCTCCCGGGCCTTATGACAAGTCATGGCATAGCCATACTTAACCCGCAGCGCATTAAACCAGGGGTCTTCCCGCAGGGCCAGTTGGAATTCAGCCGTTTTCGGCTTCAGCCCCCGATGGCGCTGCCGGAAGTCCACCAGCAAGGCACGCAGCTCCAGCGCTGTAGGGCTCCTTTCCCGTGACGCCAGCAGGTTCTCAAGCATAAGACATTCAATATACATTTTCTGACCATCAAATCCCCGGTAGACCAGTTCCATCCTGGCAAAACTCAACAACACCGGTTCGCTGACACCACGTAGAATTATCCGGCGACTCTCCGTAGCAGCCAGCACCCGGTTAACCTTGACCAGGTCGCCATTGGATAAACCATGCAAGGGTGCGTTTTTATTCACCAATAGTTGCTCACCCTGCTGCACCGGTAACTGGTAGTTACCCCAGAGCTGTTCACGCACTGCCCGATTATGATCCAGGGCACGGGCATTGCTGTAGGTCACCATAACCGATGAACCCTGACCACGACTCTGGTGTGCAGGGCGCTGGTATGAGGTCAGCACTTGCCGGATTCCTTCAGCAGCGGTTACACCGATAATTCCCGGTGGCTGACCGCTGATATCAAAGGCGTTGAACTTCTGCTCTGCAATCGCGTTGCGAATCGCCTTAGCCTGCTCCAGAATGGCACTGCCACGAGCCTGTCGTTGAACTTCTGTCAGTTCAAATGAAGTACAGTGCAAATGATAATGCTCCCGCAGCAATAAAAGCAGATGGGCTATCAGGGTGGTTTTACCGGTACCGGCACTCCCCCGGAGAATAAAGCAGTCATTGTCACCACGGACAAAGTCCATAATGGCATCAATAGCCCGCTGCTGATGTACTGTGGGTGCCGGATGATTCAAGTCAGAAACCTCATGTTGCAGGAATATTCAAGGTAGACAAGGACGGGCCTGATAATTCACTTTCTCCTGGGCTAACGTCTTTTCTTTAGTCAAATAAGCATAATGAGGTCCAGATAGAAAAATTACGCAGGCAAGCTTGTGTGTTGAGGTTGGTTATATTCACAACAGGTCAGGGAAACACGATGCAGTGAATTTTCATAATCGTATTCAGAAGGTTACAAACCCCCTTAGTCAGCGGTGCTTTTTTAATCCATTTTCCCATGATAAAAAGCCGGTTTTTATCGGATTAACCCATTTTATATTGCAGTGCAGCCTGAGCCCATTTCAACGACAGCTTTTCCATCCTGCGCTCAGCTATTCGAGATAAGGCAAGCCAGTAGTGAAACCAGGCACCCAACCCCTCCGAAGTAAACCGACACCCTTCTGAAACAGGGCCATCCGGTGCCGGGGTAGTGAAATGGCTCTGCAGGATATGACCTTTGCGCAACTGCTCAATAATAAAAGCTTCCAGTGTCGGACGGAACAACTCGACCATATCCCAGGCCAGCGAAGCCCTGCCCGCACAGGGTTGATGGTAAAAACCGGCAAACACATCCAGCCGTTGCCGCGTTAATGCCTGAACAGCCTGTTGGTAAATCAGGGTTGAGCCAAAGGAGAGCATAGCATTCACCGGATCCCCGGGTGGCCGACGGTTACGTCCGGAAAACCGCCACTCATCAGGTAACAAACTGGCCATGGCCTGATAAACTGTCCGGGCTGCACTTCCTTCTAATCCCAGTAAAGCGGGCCTTTTGGCTGCGCCGATCTTTCCCATCAACTGCTTCACGGCAATAGCACTTTCCCTCAATCCCTGCTGACATAACCAAAGCCATTGCTGCCTCAGTTTGCTTCGTACCAGTGCCCGGGCCATTCTCGTTGCCAGAGCCTCTTCACTCACTCCCCGATACTGCCCCATGCGTCTGATAACATCACCGGCCGGTTCTGACAGTAAAATATCGGGGGCTAGGAGGCTGTCCGAGAATAGACTGCCCTACTGCGGTGGCAGCAAATTGGTC
>NZ_JAHHPO010000875.1 GCF_024606365.1 Endozoicomonas sp. ONNA2 | reverse complement strand
ATTCCAATCAGGCCGCCATAGACGAAGACGCTCTTTTACTTCTGACAGACGATCCAAAGAGCAGCCATCAATAAACTCCATCACCAGCATATTGCTGTTGGACAGTGTTTCGTTGACGACAGGGGCTTTAACCTTAAAGGGGACCTGGCATATCTGATCCCCAACGGATACCCGGATACAGTAGGCGTTTGTTTGTGACAAACACTTGAATATATCTGCCTGTCTTTTGGTATTTTCCAATTCGATGGATAAATCGGTTTCCTGGCGAAATGGCTTTGTAGCGTTGGCAAACAGCTCAACATCACTTTTTGAAAAGGTTCCTGCCAAGCCCATCAGGGGGATAATACAGTTTGCTACCAGATCCAGATCCCCGACTATGCTCTTTGACAATTCGGGCGACACCGTTTTAACCACATATTCAGCACCGTTAAGGTCAACGTGATCCAGCTGACAAACGACCCCACGGCCCACAGTGTTGATATGCAGGATATCCACACCCCCGGGTGCCATTTAGCCAGATTCAGCTATTTGTCTTTCCAGATTCCCGAGCACATAGTCAATGTTGAGTTCACCTGCCGGATACCGACTCGCAGCTGTCATCAATTCAGTGAAAAACTCAGCCGCTTGTGAATCAGAACCTGCCATAAGGTCCTGGAGCACATCCATCCTTGTTGCCAGAAACTGTGCCAATTTTCCGTAGATACCGGCCAGAGAAAGTATTTGGGCGACAGCTTCCGGGGAATCCCGATAATAAAAAGCTCGATCCAGCACCGAGAAAATCTGCATGGCTCTTGAGGTCATACCAACGGTACTGTTCACTCTCCCAAGTAAATTATTACCGGTTTCTGTCACCCGTGATATGACTCGCTGGTACACCGATTCATTGGCGGATTCATTGGAGGCTGTGGCACTGTCTGGCCCTTGGACTCCCGGAATTTGCAGTTCAGTGGAGACTGTGTCAACCGAACCCAATGGCGGTGAATGCCCTGATGCGACATTAAAATCATCATTGACAGGTGCACCGTGGTTAACTTGTGCATTGGTCACTGAGACTCTGAAATCCATAGCTATTACCATTTGTGATAGTGTGAGATGTTCTTTTGACTTGATTGGACAGCAAAAGTTTCAAAGCTATTGAATCACCACCACGATAACCTCTCTGACTTCCCCCGCTTATGATTCACAGGTTGCCAATCGATCATTCCAGGCGCATGATATCGGCATTTTGCGCACACTCCGGGCCACCGTGAACAAGACTGAACAATCCCGAAAAAAAACACTTTTTGACCTTGAGCAGATCGGTGTTATTCACTCCTGCTACCGCCAGAAATTCGGTAATAATTTACTTGGGAGAGTGAACAG
>NZ_JAHHPO010000874.1 GCF_024606365.1 Endozoicomonas sp. ONNA2 | reverse complement strand
ATTTCATAAACTGCCCCGAATCTGGCGCAGGACTTTGTCGCTCTGAGGGATTTTGTGAGGGAGCACCGTGCCGGGGAGTACGGTCGACTATGCAAAACTCCCTCAAAGCGGCAAAGAACCAGCAAGGGCGGAAGCACGTTTATGAAATATCCGGGCTAAGTACAAAGATTTTTTTATGCAGGAAAAGCAAATATATTCTGGAGGTCAGTCAGCCGATAAGACTCAATGGAATATGTTGCACCTTACCCTGCCAGCGATAGATTTCCAACTCAGCCGGGTCACAGGAAACACACCCCTTTTTGCAGGCCACAAAGCAGCCCGGCTGTTCACAGCTCAACTGACCTTTCCTCAACCAGTGTGAGAGCATCCCTCTCATGGCCTCAGGTGTGGTATTGAATTTCAAACTGAGGTCAGCCAGAGAGCAAACTTTCTGCTGTTTCAAGTAATTACGAATGTTGATCAGCATGGTCATCGCCTGCCACTTCGGGTTCCAGTTGGCGGCCAAAAGCATTGACAGTGCTTTTGGCCACGCCTTGCGTTTACGATGTCATTGCGGGCTGACATCCATCCGCCCTTGCAGTACTGAGGCACCCATGCGTTTCATCAAGGTAATTACAATAAACATCATCAGCATTATCGAGACCACCCAAAGTAGCGTTACACCGGGCTGCACAGATACCAGGGACAACTGATAATAAATAGTGGCAACCGCATAGCCAAGGAAGAAAGTCCATCCGGCAATGAAGAGCGTCCACCCCAGGGTGGTTTCCCGGTAAATGGCACCCAATGCCGCTACACAGGGGGTATACAGAAGGATCATTAGCAAGTAGGCAATGACCGCAGCATGACTGGGGAACAGGCCTGCCATAACAGAGAACGTGCTGGTCTTGACTGCCTGCTCTTCGGCAACTGCATCCAGATCGGTCAGATCGCCGACTTCGACACCCAGAGGATCTGCCAGCGTGCCCGTTAAACCACCCAGATTAGCCGGAATAGTGGCCAGGGCTTCTCGCAAGCCGGCCAACAGGTCAAACGTCGTTTCACCCTCAGTGTCAGCGCCTTCGGAAGCGGCAATGGCGCCATACATGGAGTCCAGTGTACCCACAACGGCTTCTTTCGCCAGAATACCCGTGAACAGCCCCACAGCCGCTGGCCAGTTGTCTGCCGTCATGCCCATGGGGGCAAACGCCGGGGTAATAGTTTGACCAATCTTGCTGAGCATGGAGCCCTGAGTGTTCTGATGACCGAAAGAGCCATCGGTACCAATCGCATTCAGGGTGTTCAAAACCACCACCACCATCACAATCGCCTTGCCTGCACGCAGGATAAAAGCCTTGAGACGATCCCAGGTGCGTAACATGACCTGCCTCACCGATGGCAAATGGTAATTGGGCAGCTCCATAATAAATGGCGAACTGTCACCACTGAGGATACTCTGCTTGAGAATCAACCCGGTGAATATCGCGGCCAGGATACCCACCAGATAGAGGATAAACACAACATTCTGGCCGGACTCCGGGAAAAAGGCAGCGGCAAACAGCGCGTACACCGGCAGCCGGGCACCACAGGACATAAAGGGGGCCATAGAGATGGTCAACAGCCGGTCCTTCTCATTATCCAGCGTGCGTGCCGCCATGATCGCAGGCACATTGCAGCCAAAGCCCACCAGCATAGGCACAAAGGCCTTGCCCGGAAGCCCCAGAAACCGCATGAGCCGGTCAATGACAAAAGCAGCCCTGGCCATATACCCTGAGTCTTCCAGTATGGAAAGAAAGAGAAACAGGAAGGCTATGACGGGAATAAAGGTAGACACTGTCTGGATACCACCACCCACACCATCGGCCAGTAACGTCACTGCCCAGGCGGGGACACCAATGGAGTACAGCCAGTGGCCCAGTCCGTCCACCAGCAGAGTCCCGGTAAAGATATCGAAAAAGTCGATAAAGGCACCACCAAAGTTAATGGTAAACATGAACATCAGGTACATGACGCCCAGGAAAATCGGGAACCCCAGTGCCCGGTTCAGTACCACACGATCAATGGATTCACTCAGCTGATGGCTGGCAACGTCCCGCTCACGCATCACTGACGTCATGAGGTGACCAACCACATCGTAACGTCGACTGGCCAGAATAATATCCAGATCTTCCTCAAGGGCAGCCTCGATGATATGACGCTGCCGGGTAGCCTCATTCACCACCTGCCAAGTCAAATCTGGCAGGGGAACCATGTCACCTTCCAGTAACTTCAATGCATACCAGCGCCGGGAAAGCGGGCTGTCAAGGTGAACGGACTCGTCAAGGGTCAATTCAATAACCGCAACGGCCTGTTCCAATTGTTCACCAAGATCCAATGGCGGGGCCACGGGAATACTCTTGTTCAGAAAGTCATTGATGTCTTTTAAAAAGGCTTTGATATTGCCTGAATTACTGGCAACCAGGGGTAACACCGGGCAGCGAAGTTCCTGAGAGAGCTTGTCAATATCAATGTCCATGCCCTTTTCCCGGGCAACGTCCATCATATTGAGTACCACGATGACCGGCGCCCCCATGTCCAATAACTGGGTGGTCAGGTACAAATTTCTTTCAATATTGGAAGCATCAAGAATGTTGATGATTAAATCCGCTTCACGCTTGAGGATGTAATCCCGCGCCACCTTTTCATCAAGGGAGACGTCGCTGTCAACAACATCAAGACAGTAGGTTCCGGGCAGATCAACGACTTCTATGGCATTATCTGCAAAGGTATAAAAACCGCTGCGTTTTTCCACGGTGACACCAGGCCAGTTACCAACCCGCTGCCGGGCACCGGTCAACGCGTTGAACAGCGTGGTCTTGCCACAGTTAGGGTTCCCGACAATGGCAACAACGTGTTTTTTCATATTCTGGAAACCTCGACAACAGCGGCTTCATCCTTGCGGATAGATAATTGGAAGCCCCTGACTTCCAACTGAATTGGGTCCCCCAGTGGCGCAACACGACAGACCCTAAACCGGGTTCCGGGCGTCAGGCCCATTGCCAGCAATTTCCGCCGGTAGGCTCTGCCAGCATTTGCAAAAGCAGTTACCCGGCCACATTCGCCGGTATTCAGTTCGCCCAATGTCACCTTCATGTACTTATTCTCCAGAGGCATCATTAAGTCGGCTTTGGAAGCATTCTTTCTGCACTGCTTATGCACTTGCTTCTGCATTGCAAGTAATAACTTTCAAAAACAACCCAAATATTCCAACCTATTATCATTTGCCAGGAACAAGAGCCTGTTTTTTGTGGGCTCTTTAGTGTGAAATCGGGTGCCTGGCAAATTTCCAACTCAGACGAATATATACGTAAATGAGAATTGTTACAATTTAGAAGTTCAATAAGTGTCTCCATTTTGACTGAGGTCAATGCAAGTCAGCTATACGTAATTGAAGGTAAATCGGATATCGCCAGACTGAACAGTGACGCGTATAGGGACGTCTGCCTTGGCGTCAGTTATGTTCCGATCGGATTAGAGCAGTAACAAACTTTTTTTTCGTGCCAATGAAACTTATTTTCCAAGTATTGATCAAACAGGAGTTCCCTTAACAAAATAAGGATTCATGCCATGCTTAAGAACCTCCTCCCGGGCCGGATGCACTTTGATTATGTTAAGGTCAGAAATGAGGACGAATTTCCAAATATTAATTTCCTTTCTATACCAGACGAGAATATTTCCAAGAGTTGAGCCAGGTGGAAATGAGTTTTATGTTGCGAACAACAAACACCTCATGTGCTACGAATGCAAGAAACAACTCATCAGTCACTCTTTGAAGTGGTCATTACTGACAGGCGAGCGTTTTATGGAACCGCCGGATGCATCGCACCAGACATAAACTGCAGTATCCGATTGACCTGACAGCTGTAACCGAACTCATTGTCATACCAGACATAAAGCACACAGCGTTTGTCGTCAACGATAGTGGCTTGCCCATCCACAACCCCGGCACGACGGCTACCCACGAAATCACTGGAAACCGCTTCAACAGACGTGACAAAGTCCACCTGTTTCTGAAGACTGGAATACAGTGAGGTCTCCCTGATAAAGTCATTAAGCTCTTCAACGGTGGTTGCCCTGGTCAGGGAAAGGTTAAGAATAGCCAGAGAAACATTAGGGGTAGGCACCCGAATGGCATTACCCGTCAACTTGCCTTCAAGCTCAGGCAACGCCTTGGCAACCGCTTTGGCCGCTCCGGTTTCGGTAATGACCATATTCAAGGCAGCACTGCGTCCACGACGCTCACCCTTGTGGTAATTATCAATCAGATTCTGGTCATTGGTGTATGAGTGAACCGTCTCAACATGACCGTGTTCAACGCCAAACTCATCATTAATTGCCTTGAGCACCGGCGTGATCGCGTTAGTGGTACAGGAGGCAGCGGAAAGAATCTGATCGTCCGGCTCAATATCGTTATGATTTACCCCATAAACAATATTCTTGATATCCCCTTTACCCGGTGCTGTCAGCAGAACTCTGGATATCCCCTTTGACTGCAAATGCAGGCCCAGCCCCTCTTTATCACGCCATTTCCCAGTATTGTCGACAACCACGGCTTTGTTAATGCCATACCGGGTGTAATCAATGGCATTCGGGGCATTGGCATAAATGACCTGAATGGCCACGCCATTGGCATAGATCACCTTATTCTCATCATCAACAGAAATTGTACCCTGGAAAGAGCCATGAACTGAGTCTCGCCGCAAAAGGCTTGCCCGTTTCTGAAGATCATCGCCGACACCGCCGGGTCTGACAACCACGGCCCTCAGGTTAAGACCAGAGCCACTGCCTGCACGCTCAATCAGGATTCTGGCCATCAAACGGCCAATCCGGCCAAAACCATACAATACGACATCCTGACCCGGACCGAGAGTCTGTTGATGACCATTGGTTACTGACGCTACTTTTCCAGTCACATACGCTTGTAGTGACTGGCCTTCACCTTCGGTTCGAAAGCCAACCGCCAGCTTGCCAATATCAATACGGGATGGTCCCAAATCAAGGGCTGTCAGGATTTCCAGCACAGGGTAAGTCTCGTGGACCGAAAGACCATGATCCTCAATCTGACGAACAAACCTGTGCGCTTTTAACAGATTAATAACGGAGCGGTTAATAATGGGACGCCCAAATACGGACGTAACAACATGGCGATTTCTATAAAGTTTGCCAATCAGTGGGATCATTGACTCAGCCAGTGCTTCACACTCTTTCCAGTCCTGAAAACGGTCTGCTACCACGATAAATTCCCGTTTATTTTTTCTATTTAAAATACAGCCCCGTAATTAGGACTTATGTTCCGTCGTTATTATCCTTGTTGATGGCGCCCGAGGCAACAAAGATTATCAAACATAAACATTGATGGTCTTTAAGCTGGTTAATTCCACCATTTCACTGCGGGAATACTGGGAGAACAGGATCACAACCGCTACAATCCATCTCTTGAATTCGTATTTGGAGTAATCAGGAGAGCCTTCAGGATTTTCATGTTTCAACACACTATTCCTCTGCCAACCCACCCCGGCGACAAGCTTCAATGGGGGAATCTCGCCAAAGCCGGGCCTGCCTTTACCATTGCCTGTGCTGCGGTAACGGACAACCACCCGCTGATGATTATTACTGCGGACAGTTCATCAGCAAACCGGCTGGAAGAAGAGCTGGCCTTCTTCTTTGCCAAAGAAGCCAACATCAATGTTCAGCAAATGCCGGACTGGGAAATACTGCCCTACGATACATTCTCTCCCCATCAGGATATTATTTCCCAACGCCTGTCGACCCTTTATCACCTTCCCCTGAGCGACATCCGTGGCAGAAAAAAAATTCTGATTGTACCGGTCACTACGCTGTTACACCGTGTGTGTCCGAAGAACTACCTGCTCGGCAGCTGTCTGTCGTTGCAACCGGGAACCCGGTTTATCATTGATGAGCGCAGAGGCCAGTTTGAACAGGCTGGATATCGCTGTGTTGACTCGGTAATGGAACATGGCGAGTTCGCCATTCGTGGCTCTATTGTTGATATTTTTCCCATGGGGGCTGACACGCCCTATCGAGTTGATCTCTTTGATGATGAGATAGAGTCACTGAGAACCTTCGATCCTGAAACTCAACGCTCTATCGAGACGGTTCAGGAAGTACAACTGTTACCAGGGCATGAGTTCCCCCTGGATAAGCACGGGATTGCGTTATTTAAAAGTAACTTCCGGGAAACCTTCGACGTTAACTATCGTGAATGTCCGATTTATCAGGACATCAGCAAGGGTATTGCCAGCCCGGGCATTGAATACTATCTGCCTCTGTTCTTCCGTGAGACATCAACGCTTTTCGACTATGTGCCACAAAACACCCGAATACTGATCTACGACACCGTAGGTTCATCCCTGGATCATTTTTATTCGGATGTTCAATCACGTTATGAGAACCGCCGTGTTGATCCGCAAAGGCCAATACTTCCGCCATCCAGGGTTATGATGCCCTCGGAAGAGTTATACAGCAGACTGAACGACTTCCCAAGAGTCACCTTGTTTGAACAGCCGGTTGCTCCTAAAGTCGGCCGATTTAACCTGAATCGCGAAGCCTTGCCAGAACTGACCATTAATGCCCGGCTCGAACACCCGCTGGCACACCTCACCACTTTTATAGATGGCATTAACCATGTCCTGCTGGTCGCCGAAAGTGCCGGGCGGCGGGAAGTGCTGCTGGAACTCCTGAGCCAGAATAATATAACGCCTGACCTTTGCGATAGCTGGCTTGCATTTCTGAAAGATAAGCCCGCTCTGGCTGTCAGTATCGGGCTGCTGGATGACGGCCTGTATTTACCGCAAGAGCAAATTGCTGTTATCCCGGAAGCGCTTTTGCTTGGCCAGAGAGTGCAACAGACAAGGCGGCGCAAGACAGAGGACGAACACAGTGCTGACCAGGTTATCAGAAACCTCACTGAGCTAAGAATCGGCGCCCCTGTGGTTCATATTGACCATGGGGTTGGCCGGTACAGGGGGCTGGAAACACTGGCAGTGGATGGCCAGACCACGGAGTTTCTGGCACTGGAATATGCCAACGAAGCCAAACTCTATGTTCCGGTCGCTTCTCTTCACCTGATTTCCCGATACACTGGTGCCGATGATGAACTTGCCCCGCTCCACCGGCTAGGCAGCGAGCAATGGATCAAGGTGCGGCGTAAGGCCGCCGAAAAAGCCAGGGATGTGGCCGTTGAACTGCTGGATATTTATGCCCGCAGAGAAGCACAAAAAGGGTTTCCTTTCACTGCGCCAGAGCAGAACTATCTGGCTTTCGCTGCGGCCTTTCCGTTTGAAGAAACGCCCGATCAACAACAGACCATTACCGCTGTCATTGGCGATATGTGCAAACCAAAACCCATGGACCGCCTGGTCTGTGGTGATGTTGGCTTTGGTAAAACAGAAGTTGCCATGCGTGCTGCCTTCCTTGCGGTTCATAGCGGCAAACAGGTGGCCATTCTGGTCCCCACGACGCTTCTGGCACAACAACACTATGAAAGCTTTCGCGATCGATTTGCTGACTGGCCCGTAGAAATTGATGTTATTTCACGATTCAAGTCACAAAAATCGGTGGACCAGGTAAAAGAGCGACTCACTGCAGGCAAACTGGATATCCTCATTGGTACCCACAAGATACTTCAGGGCGACCTGACCTTTAAAAATCTTGGTCTCCTCATTATTGATGAAGAGCATCGCTTTGGGGTCCGCCACAAGGAAAAGCTCAAGTCATTGAGGTCCGAGGTTGATATCCTGACCCTGACCGCTACTCCCATTCCCAGAACGCTGAATATGGCCATGTCCGGTATTCGCGACCTCTCTATTATAGCGACTCCCCCGGCAAGGCGACTATCGGTCAAAACCTTTGTCCGTCAATATGATCAACCCCTGGTAAAAGAAGCCATTCTCAGGGAGCTACTTCGGGGCGGTCAGGTGTACTACCTTCACAATCAGGTTGAATCCATTGAAAAAGTAGCCAGCGACCTCCGGGAACTGATTCCTGAAGCACGGGTCATCACAGGTCATGGCCAGATGCGTGAGCGTCAGCTGGAACAGGTGATGTCCGATTTTTACCACAAGCGCTATAACGTTCTGGTATGCACAACCATTATTGAAACCGGGATTGATATCCCCAATGCCAATACCATCATCATCAACAGGGCGGACAAGTTTGGTCTGGCACAACTGCACCAGCTAAGAGGCAGGGTTGGCCGGTCACACCACCAGGCCTATGCTTATCTGTTGACACCATCACCAAAATCGATGACCGCCGATGCCGCGAAACGGCTTGAGGCGATATCGGAAGCGCAAACCCTGGGTGCCGGGTTCATGCTGGCCTCCAACGACCTGGAGATCAGGGGTGCTGGCGAACTGCTGGGTGAAGGTCAGAGTGGCCAGATACAAAGTGTCGGCTTTACGCTCTACACCGAGATGCTCGAGCGAGCCGTTAACGCCATCCGCAATGGCGAGTCACCCAATCCGGACCAGCCTTTGAACCATGGCACCGAAGTGAACTTACGGCTTCCGGCCCTGTTGCCGGAAGACTATATTCATGACGTCCATAGTCGCTTGATTCTCTACAAGAGAATTGCCGCTGCAGATAATGAGGAAAAATTGAAAAACCTTCAGGTTGAGCTGATCGACCGTTTTGGCCTATTGCCAAACCCGGCCAAAAACCTGTTCCGTCAGATGTTGTTAAAAATCCATGCCCAAAAACTGGGCATCAAGAAGCTGGACGCCAGCAGCAAAGAAGCAAGAGTTGAGTTTGAAGAACAGCCCAGTGTTGACCCCATGCTGATTATTAACCTTATCCAGTCAAACCCCCGGCAGTTCAGGCTGGAAGGAAGCAGTATCTTAAAGTACATTGACGCAATGGAAACTCCGGAACAGAGGTTTAAGGGAACAGAAACACTGCTGGGCAGGCTCGCTGGCTAACCGCTTATGTCTGTCCATAGATTGACTGTTTTTCAGACAGCCCGGTGGTGTTTTACAAAAGCCACCCCGGATTGGGTGATCCAAGGAAATTGTGCATGAAAAAACTTCAGCTTATCCCATGGTCGATAGCACTACTTTTTACTCTACCCCTATGTGCTGCACCGAAACAAAATAATGGAGGACCTGATACCCCATGGTATCAGGTGGATCTGGTGGTTTTTCGTTACCTCAATAATGACAGTGGCGAAGCCTGGCCTCCCGTTTCCGATCACGGATCGCCTGCACATGTAATCAGGCTGAACACTCATTCTCCAGCCTCTGATAGTAGCAGCCCTCTTTTTGACATCACTGAGCCTCAAAACCATCCCGATATCAGGCGTGACGCCTTCATCGCTCTTCCAGCCAGCGACAGGATTCTGAACAGCCAGGTTGCTGCACTTGCGAAAAATCGCAACTATCAGTTGATTACCCATAAAGCCTGGCGAATGCCGGTAAGCGCTGAATCCGGTAAGCGACCGATTGAAATCCGGGCTGCTATGAGCGGGCAGGAAAACCTGTTGCTCAGTGGCACGATCAGCGTCAGTGAAGACCGCTTTGTGCATGTAGATATCGATCTGTGGCTGAATAAATTAAGTCCGGAATCACTGTACTCCTCACTGTCCGGGGGTAAACAAAACCATGAACAAAAGACATCCGACGCTCTTGCGGCTGCTCAAACAGGAGCTGACAACCTGGTGAGAATGAACGATGGCTCTCCGCCTTTGCGCATAACCGACAACTTTCAAATAAAGCAGCGAAGAAGAATCCGAAATGTAAAGGAACTGCAATACATAGACAGTCCGGAGATTGGCATTCTGCTCAAACTTACCCCCTATGAGCGCCCTGGTGCCCTGGTGGAAACGGGGATGATTGTTTCCGAAAAAAACAGCTGACGCTGCCAAGAGGCTGTCCGAGAATAGACGGCCCTACTGCGGTTGCGATAAATTGGTCTAAAAATTCCTGCTTCTTCGTCAAATA
>NZ_JAHHPO010000873.1 GCF_024606365.1 Endozoicomonas sp. ONNA2 | reverse complement strand
ATAGACTGCCCTACTGCGGTGGCAGCAAATTGGTCTAAAAATTTCCGACTTTTTAGACCAATTTGCTGCCATCCTCGCTACGGGCGCTATTCTCGGACAGCCTCCTAGTGAGCGAGGACTGTAAAAACTCATATGAATCCCCTTGCTGGACAACAAGTGCAATACCGCAGAGTCCAGCTCTATACAGGCAGTCACTACCACCTGTTTTAATCGCTGAAGACAAATCGATGATGGTTGTTTGCCACTCTGGTCAGGGTAGTGAATAACCAGGCGTCCGTGCTCAGCAGAGAGACGAATGCCTTTTTGATTGATCACCAGGTTTTCCAACTTTACTCCGCCTCCGGCGGTTCAGCATCGCCATAAAACTCCTCCCAGTCTGCAGCATCCATATCGTCGAAATCATCTGCCCAATCCTGCTGTTCATCATCCATTGGCTTACCTCGTTTTACCGGCTATTTAAAGTATTCTGCTCTCTCTTAATCAGGCTATATCAGCACCAGATCGTTGGCTTGCAAGACAAGCTTGCCTGCGGACCTCAATTACCAATCACAAATATCCGGAGCCGGACCAAAATCAATACCCTCCGGCAACAATGGACGACCATACCAGTTTATTGACTGCCCGGCCTGCAATGGAAAAATACGAATATCATCAACCGTCTCATCCATAAGCTGTTGCAGTTGTGCCACTATTTCATCCAGCTCACGCCGAGTCAGCCGGGCGTAGAACACGGACTTCTGCAGCGCCAGTGCTTCCTGCCGCAAAAACCGGTGTATTTTTGCCAGCCGTGCCGACTGCCGAATGTCATAACAAATCAACCATTGTTGTTCGTGGGCCATCGGGGCTCCCATTGATTCAGCTGATCACGAAATACACGACAACATTTTAACAATAGTCGTTTCCACGGGCTGCGCTGCCGTTCAAACAGCAGCTGATAACGCTTTAATGCTGATGCAGATAAGTAACAGCTATTACCACTGTTTGATGACGTCTGTACGGAAAAATCACGGGATCTGAACACCTGCTGGTTAAATAACTGCAAAACCCACAGTTCGGCTGTGGGGTGCAGCGGCTCCATCAGGTCACAGGCCAGTGACTGCCGGTTGGCAGCACATTCATGAAAAAAACCGATGGCTGGATCCAGCCCAACCATCAGGCAGGCTTCCCAGGCCAGCAGGTAGATCTGGGTGTAGGTCAGTGACAACAGGGCATTTACCGGGTCTGGTGGTGGCTGTCGTTGACGACTGGTAAACCCAAGGCTGGCTGGCATCAAATAGCGTAAAGCATCAAACCAGGCTTGCTGTGCTTTCCCTTCAAGTCCCCGAAGTGTACCCACATCGCCGGCATCCAGTAATTCCTTGCGGCATTTGGCAATAGTTCCCAGCACCCGGGTCAGGAGTCGTCGATGATCGGAACGGCGTATATGGCAACGCAACACCTGCTTGTACAGATACTGCAGTTTGATCTGCAACCCCCGGCGCACCCAGTGAATACGTTGTTGCGTATCACCACTCAGAATGAGCTGCTTCAGCCTGAGGTTTGCCAGTACCGAACCCGGCGGGATAATGGCAAAGCTTCTGCGCAACTGGTGACTGTTGACTGTTGATATAAATCAGCGCAATCCCCAGCTCGCCTGCCGTACTGATTAACCGGCTGGGCAAGCTGACAGAATGAAGAAAAACCAGGGTTTCCAGCCACCGCAGGGGGATTGTCTGCAAGGGTGCCTGCTCACGGCGAATCACCAGCGCAGCACCCTGACATTCAAGTGCCTCAATCCGTTCGCTGATAATCAGATGTCGCATATACCTTCGCTCCCCCTGCCAGTCCAATGGCACAGCTGCCAAAAAGCATCAGACAAAACATCCGCAAAAGAAACCATAAGACGGTTCAGCCAATCACCATCAGCGATTCAAACAGCGGGGATTCACCCTGACCTAACCGTATCACCTGCCGGGCCTGACTGATTGGAAAACAGAACAGGGAATCACTCTCTTCTATTAACGGCGCCAGTTGCCAAAACAGCTCGGCTTGCTCACGGGCATTCAGCCAGCACTCAAATACGGATTTTTGCCGCCCCTCACTGATTTTACGCAGCACATACAACGCCCGGTTACGATTCCGGTTGCTGGAAATGTCATAACACACCACCCAGGGCTGCTGGCTCATAATTCCCCTTTATTCTTCTGGTTTTGATGGCGTTTCAATAACTGCTTTAGCTTCCGAACCGCCCATGAAATAGCTGTATACCGGATAAGCATATGCAGCCAGCCAAGTAGTCACAGGGCAGGCAAGCTTGCTTAAAGCCAGTTGAGGTATAGGGCTGTTTATGCTGACAGCATGATTCAGCTTTCCTTGCTGGGAGCACCCGGCCATTGCGTAAAACCCTGATAGGTCAACCTGATGGCAACCAGAAGGTTGTCCCTTATCCGCTGGTGCGCTGGTTTAACCGTTTGCAATCACCTGAACTGTTCTCCACAAACGACCTGGGGAATTATTTGAGCTGGCTTGAATATCAACCTCAGCTGGCAATGATTCAGGGACAAGCATTGCCGGTTCTGCCCGGGCAATCACTGGTACGCAGGCTTGCCTATGACCAGCCAGATCATCCGGCCACCTACCGGGAAGCGCCAGTTTCTCTGCTTATTCTGGATATTGACGGCCTACCCCTGAGACAGAATCACGATATCCGTCATCCTGTAACTATGATTCATGAGGCGCTGGCAATTCTTGGGGCAGGGTTTACACAAACCCATTGCTACTGGCAGCTCACCGCCAGCCAGCATCCGAGCGCAGATCGATTGTACGCTCGTCTTTATTTTCTGTTGGATCAACCCCTCAGCCTCACAGCCATTAAACGCTGGGCTAATACCCGCAGGCAGGATGCCTGTGTTGACCCGGCAATCTACAGCCCGGTGCAAATGATCTACACCGCAAGGCCCGGTTTTATTGATATGGATGACCCCATTCCCTGGCGCAGCGGCCTGCTGTATGGACAGAGAGAGCAATTGCCAGCAACATTACTGAGGGTAAAGTTACCCGAGCGTTCCCGGGGCAAAATACAGCCGACAAAGATGGTCAGCGATGTACCTTTTCTTGCATCCCATTTCGGTGAGCGCTGGATATCACGTATTGGTTCAGAAGGCTTTTATCCGATGATCCGGGGGCTGATCGCCTGTGCAGCCTGGTACAGCGGCTACCAGACCGACTGGGAAAGCCTGAAACAGGCAATACGACAAAAAGTTTCCTTCTGTGATCCAGATGGGCGAAGTGCTGGGTATCTCAAAACCATCACTTCCAATGCATCCCTTGATTCATTGATTCAGGGAGCAGTGCGGAAGTTTGCCCGCCAGGGGATGGCAAAGATCAAGCCTTAACCCTCTTAAAAGCAGGTAGGTTCTGAAGATAAACCGCCGTCGTGTAACCAGTTTTAACGTTGGCACTTTTCAAGCATATAATGCCCGATAGTTTAGACATCAGGTCATTCATTCACGAAACCCCGGGCATAAAGTTTGCTGTAGCTTTTTTATGGGCTAAAGCAGGTTGATGAACTCATTCTCAACAATGCCCTCAATATCATCCATTTCAGTCACTCCAACCTCCTTTGCCTTTGCGTATGTATTGTTGCACAGCGTGGTTATGAGACGGTAAGCGGAAGCCGATTCGCTCTGCTTGCGAATAAACGCGGAGAATTCAGATGGTGTCCTGTTTTGATTGAGCATCAGGCATAGTGCATTTTGAGTGTTCATTGAGACATTAACCATGTCAATATCAAGCGTCTGGTATCGGTTCCCGGTGTATATCTCAACGGCCAGACCACCGACCACAACACACTCTATTCCGGCTTCAGCCAGGTGGCATGCAAACCTGGTTGCGACAGATACAATGCTCAATCCAGTGAAATCTGATTTTTTCAACCGGTTTGCCTCTTTCTTGAGTACTCAGTTGGTTTGGTAGATTTTCTCGGCCGGGATCTATTCATAACCAATTTACTTCTCAGTTGCTCAGGGTACGCTTTCAAGACCGCCTTGAGCAGTTCTTTCAAGGGGGCAATAAAAGCGTAACGAGGGCTGAATTCAAAACACAGCGTCTTGCCTATTCGTTTTGACACCAGAATCCCCGCATCTTCCAGCTTTATCAGCTGCTTCTGTACCTGACTGACAGACAGATCAAAGAATTCGGCTATTTCCCTTCCATAGCCTCGCTCTCTGACCAGGATAAAAAGCAATACGCTTTCCTGACTTTTCCCCGATAATATTCCGTTTAGCATGAACATAGCTGAACCCCTTAGCGATATACGCCAGTTATTATGACCTCTTTTATGGGTTGTATGACCTTTATAATAGTATATATAACCTATATTGTAGGTCTTTTTGTTAATGGCAGCCCTGCCTTAGGCCCTGTGAGATTGCCCGATGATAGCCTTTATGGATCAGGTGTGGATGAAGAGGGCTGGACAGCTTGATTGATAATTATTAATCCCCTTACAAGCTGTCTCTTTATCACAAGTCTTGTAATCCTTGGTAGTCAAGGGTCACAGGATGATTTTCATTTGTCGTCTATATTTTTAGGCAAATATTAAACCTCAGTGTTTTCAAGGGCTACAGAGCAAGAAAATACCTAGAAAATGATAATTCTGACTATCCCGGGTATTTGTGACTAAGAGACAGCCTTACAAGCGGGGAGGTTCTGAAACAAACGGCAGGTCGACGCTGGGCGCAGGGCTTTAGTCTTAATCCCCTTAAAAGCGGGGAGGTTCTGAAACTCCACAGCCAGAATAATACGTTATTTTCAACAGGTTACAAAGCCCCTTAGCCAGAAGGGGTATTCGTCCATTTTTTTCATTGTCAAAGAGCAGTAAAAATCATAAATCGCCAATAAGAAATGCCTGTCACTTTCAGGCTAATCAGGAATTGTCAGGCGCCCTGCGTTCATCCAGTTCAAAAGCACCTCCCTCAGCTTCTTAACCCCCTGGTATTGCAATACATCAATATCGTAACTCCTGGCCCGGGCACTGACTTTTACTTTCTGTCCGTTTTTCCGTTGATGGTCTACTGGAGCGGCACTCACTAACAGTCGCTCACAGTATAAACCACCGGCATGGTTTGCCAGGCTGTCCAGCTTATAAATCACCTCGGAGTCCCGTTGCTCTTTCTGGATCTGCCCGGTTTTGCACTCCACCAGCAAAAGGCGATTATTATGAACCATAACCATATCCAGTTCGTTACGAACCCCGTCTTTTCGCTGCTGGGCATCGGTGATATCCATGCCCGCAGCAATATGCTCAGCCCCGGTATCCCTGGCGATATGCCAGGCATATTCCTCCAACCATCGTCCTCCCAGGTATTGCGCCGCTTCAGCGGAAGGAAACTGGATTTTATGAGCATCATCCGCAGTCCAGGCAATGATACCCTCATCAGTAAGGCGGCGAAGCACTTGATGATCCCGTAAGCTTACGTAATTCAGCTGCTGATAGTCTTTGGGCGAGCGTAGTTGCTGATTTTGATCCAGTACATCACTGTGGATAATTCCGTTAATCTGAGGCAGGAAGCCTGACCCGTCATTTTTAATCAGGCGGTCAATATGCTCCACCAGCCACTTCGTCAGGGCTTTTCTGCGCAGAGCATTGGCACACCACTGCTCATCATCACTGTCGGTCTTTCTTGCCAGGTAACCCTGGGATGCCAGGTAGGAAGGGATATTGAATACCGCCGATATAGGCTCCGCTGGCTGGTCCTTCGGCTCAATCACTTCCAGTATGTCATGGTCAGTATCGGTGTAAATAATCTCAATATTGTCATCACGGAACACATCCACAAAGGCCAGGGCCATTAATTTGTTCCCGCCAGTGGCATTGAGGATTAGCCGATATTCCGGCCACGATTCTTCCAGGGCACCCCGCAGGTTCAGGGCATATTCTGCCAGTCGGTTGATACCGCTATCGGGCAGCCCGTCATGAATTTCCAGCTGTTCAGGCTGATAATTGGCGTAGCTATTCAGCCAACATTTAAGTTCGTTTGCCTGTCGTGCCATTTTATCCGACTGAATGATAACCACCCGATCAGGCCTGCGGACAACTACTGGTAAAAGATTGGCGGCACTCTGAGCCGAAGCAATACATACCATTAGAGTTAATGGGTTTGATTTGTTCATTATTCGATGTCCCTTGAATCCGATGAAGAGTTCAGACAATACTGCCCCAACCCCATCACACTGTTTTTGCCCAGATGCAGGTATTGGCCAAGCACCAGCCAGCTATACAACTCCCGAGGTACCCCCTGTAAATGGATTTCCCCCAGATAGCCGGTCAACCTCATGGATTGCTTTTGTCTGGATGAGTAACGACTGAGTGCAACCGGTTGTAACACAGCCTTAAGATTGACCGATGCGAACCAATTCTGAAATTGCAGCCAATCCGGTACAGACTGATGGAGGTAGGACTGGTTGGCCTGATGTATTCTTCTTAACAGGGCCTTGGCCAGGGCATCGGCGGTTAATGTTTCACGGGGCAGTAGCTTTCCTGCCGACATCAACCGCATGGGGGTCTCAAGGCGGAGTTTCAGCTTATCCCCAGCGCTATCATCGGCATCGGCTAGCACCAGTTCTGGCTGATGAGGAAGAAAGAGACCCGCTGTGCTGTCATAAATCGTTTTCCAGCTTCCGTCATATAACTGGATCGCAACAGAATTGAGCCGCCCGGTCTTCCGTGAATGGCCAATACCCTGCTCAAAAACCCGTCGCCAGACGTCGGTAATTAATGGCAGATAATCCAGTGCCGGGCCGAACAGAACCATGGAAAATTCCAGATAATCCTGCTGCGGTATTTTATCAATTAACGGAAAACGGAATATTAGCGGAGGCGCTGCATCAGTAAACCGGGCTCCGGGTTGATTTACCGGTGCAAACAACAACCGGTAGGCACACTGTTCCGGGCAAGGTTTATCCAGACCATGCCCGGAACAGACCAGGCGTTTCAAAGTACTGCCAAAGACACTGCGCAGCAGAGAGCTGGCAAAACGCGGCAACGAAAGATCACTGTCCATCTGCACCCGGAATTGATAAACCGCCAATGGCCAGCAACTCATATTGCCTGCTCCTGAAGCCTGCGGATTTTCTGCATCAACTCCTTTCCTTTGCCTTTTTTGGGGGCCGGGCCGTGATGGTTCAATATATCCAGTGCCAGCTGGCACAGCTCTTCAAGTTCAGCTTTTGACCACTGTTCAGTAGCAGCCTGGTCGACCATCAGGTTCAGTTGCCTTTTACAGTCACCCCCCGCATTTTTATTACCATTACGTCTGTCTGCTTCCAGTTGCTGGCGTACCTGATACATCGCCCGCTCAGCAGGAGAAAGGGAAGCTTCAAACGCCTGTTGCTGCTGTTGTTCCTGTTGCGATTGCAAACGCTGGGCAAAGATTGCCTCCTGCTTTCCATCCCGCTGCATGGAACCATAGCCTGCGGCTGTTTTTGCCCCGGCTCCCAGCTCTTCCAGGGCATTCCCCAAAAACTTCATAACATCATCGATGCCATCATTCATAGCCCCGGTCCTTGGTGAAACCGCAAAAAGGAAGGATGCCCGGGTTGTTACCAGGA
The DNA here is from genome assembly GCF_024606365.1 of Endozoicomonas sp. ONNA2. Classification (GTDB taxonomy): domain Bacteria; phylum Pseudomonadota; class Gammaproteobacteria; order Pseudomonadales; family Endozoicomonadaceae; genus Endozoicomonas. Next base: position 1,118 of record NZ_JAHHPO010000873.1, on the reverse strand, counting down.
ATGGCACCGGTATCGGGTTATGCCAGTCAGCGGGAATGGTATCTGGGCTATTGGCCGGACTGCCCTCACCGCCTTTTTCATACCATTTACCCATGTGAGGGGTCATGATATCGGCCCTAACACGGGTTGCCCCCACCGGAATGGCGTCATGAAAAATCAGGTCTCCAGCCTGGTTTTCATGCTGTTGCTCTTCCGGTTTTTTCCCTTTACTGCCAAACCACTGGTGTAACAGTTCCTGCCGCTGGGTACCGGGTTCCAGATTCTGCTCCAACCAGCTGCGCAGCAGGCCTTTCACCGCCGAACCCGGCAGGTATGGAGTACCCAGCGTCGGATGCCAGAGAAAACCATTCTCTACCGGATGCTCATTACCCATGCCGGTAACAAAGTGCCAGTCGAGGGAAAATATCTGAAACTGCCCGCCGAGACTGTTGATCAGCTTAATCTGACGGGAGGCAAATCTTTCTATTTCCGGATCACTGCCTGCCGCACCAGATACCTGTGTAATGGCCTGTTCTTTATCGCCATCCCCAACTTCTTTAAAAGTGGGATCGCTGTAATTAAAAAAGCGTTCAAACCAGAGGCCCTTATGAAAACCGGCTGCCGGTTTTGGAGGTTCAGCACCTTTATAGAGTGGCCGCGGCATCAGTCACCTCCCCGGATTTCAGCGCGGGCAAACTGTTTTACCCAGACCATCAGGGCCTGTACTTCAGCCTGGGCCTGACGGTAGACCTGCATATCAGAAGACATAATGCCTTCCAGTACATCCTGATTCGGGAAGCAGCCCTCCGGCCGGGCAAGCCAGTCACTGACCAGCTGGTAAAGATGCCGCCAGGCCCTGCCTTCTGCCGTTGTCCCGGACTTGCTGCGGGCAAAGGCCAGTGCCTGCCCGAGACCATTCATCTGAACCTTGGCCGGAAAGCTGTTGGCGTAAGCTTTGAATCGTTCCGGTGCCTTATCATCCGGCGTATTGCCAGTGACCATTGCCCTCACCCACTGATAACTGAAGGCAGCCCTTTGTTGCTGGATGGTCTGTAGTGTGTGCATATCTGTAGCAGCCATAGTGGTTCCTGATTACCACTGATCGTACGTCATGAATCAGCTGCTATAATAAACGTCGA